>NZ_KV793581.1:0-52597 GCF_001808505.1 Oligella sp. HMSC09E12 | reverse complement strand
ATCTCCGGCCTTCAGGCCGGGGAGGATGTCAAAAACTGCGCTAGTACCTTAGCACTACGCTGCAGTGACTCAAGCCGTGCATCAATATCAAAAATTCGGGCATGCACCATTAACTCATCCGTCGGCACATCATTTAAAAACTGCTCTAATTGCGCTGCGACCGTCGCCTCCGAGCCCACAAAAGAATAGCGCAAATGTGAATCCACGGCATGACGCTCAGACACATTTAAGGACGCCTCATAGCCCTCGATCGGTGCCTGCAACTTCTGACTTTGATTACGGAATAAAGCCAAAACACTTTGTTGATGCGAACTAAACCAATACTTCGCCTCTTCATCCGTCTCGGCCACCACCATATTTACCGCAGGCATCGCATACGGCTCCGCTACCGCTTTAGAGGCCTTAAATTGCTGACGATACACCCTGAAGGCATCATGTAACATGGCTGGTGCAAAGTGTGAGGCAAAGGAGTACGGCAAACCTAAATACGCGGCTAATTGTGCCCCATACAAACTGGAGCCTAAGACCCATGGCTGCACTTGTGAATTCTGACCAGGAAAGGCCTGCACCTGCTGCCCCGCCTGCGGTTCCCCGAGGTACATTTGTAATTCTTGAATATCTTGAGGAAATGACTCAGCGGCTGCCCTGAGATCACGGCGCATGGCTCTCGCCGTCGTCTGATCGGTGCCCGGTGCTCGACCCAGACCCAAGTCCACCCGTCCTGGATACAGCGCATCCAAAGTACCATATTGCTCCGCAATCACTAAGGGCGAATGATTTGGCAACATCACCCCACCGGCACCAATGCGAATTGACTGGGTACCTGCCCCGATATAGGCTAAGGCAACCGCTGTCGCCGAACTGGCAATGGCCGGAAAATTATGATGCTCTGCCATCCAAAAACGGTGATAACCGTTGGCCTCAGCGGCTTGCGCCAATTGTAATGACTTGGCTAGAGCCTCACTCGCTCCCTCACCCTCAATAATGGTTGAAAAATCCAGTACCGAATACGCTTGCATAAAAAACTCCCTTACTCATTAGCTCATGCATCATTTTTATGTGGGGCGTATTGCTAGATTATCAATAGATCATATCTCTATCACTCAGCCACCCTATTCAGGCACATAGATCATACGACCGTCATTTAAGCGATAGGTAACACCGGCGCGCAAGCCCTCACCCTCACCGATTTGTTGAGTGGACTCATACTGTTGAATTTCCTCACCCTCTTTGATGGTGATGCGCATACGCTCCTCGCCGGGATTTTCTATCACAATCACCCTATCCTGCTGAAAAGGGCTTAAAGGATTTTGTGCCATCATGATCATCAGCACACCGATAATCACCAAAAAAAGATCAATTAAATTGACCACCGAGAGCATCGGATCGTTATCCTCTTCCGTGATAAATCGCATGCTTTAGGACTCCTGCTTTGCACTTTCGACACGACGCAAATCTTCTAATAACCAGCGACGCCTAAAGCTGAAAATAAAAAAGCTAAGGCTCGCAGCTAGCAGGGCCAAAATCACAGAAGAAAAGGCGACAACCATATTACGCCCAACCGCCGCCGTATCATGCTGACCTAAAGCCAGTAAGGCCGGCCCCATGGGAATCATGGTTGCAATTAAGCCCAACATGGGCGCTGTGCGCGAAATAATACGCAACCAATCCAGCGCTTTGATAATTTTCAATTCCAAATCATCGCTCTGAGAGCTCGCGCCATCACGCACAACAAAGGAACGGAATTGACCGCGTCGACGCTGCCACGCCTCCATTAAAAAAGCCCCAAAAGCAAATAGTGAATACAGCAAAGCCACCACGATTAATATCATCACCGGCACTAAAAAGAGTCGGGAGAAAGCATATAAAAAGCCTTCAAACTGTTGCATAACTTCCATTTAAACACTCATCATTTATGGCTAAGGACGTTGTTGACGATATTGCCAAAAACCACCCAAAGCGATCCATAACATTAAAAACAACACGTAATACGCCGGGCGAGGGTCGATAGCTTGCACCCTCACCCTTTCCAATACTTGTCCCTGTACCTGCTCTAATGGCGGTGCCTGCGAAGCGTCAGCTACCTCGTTCTGAGGCGGCTGTGCAGACTCAGTTGCCAGCTCAGCAGCGCTATCTGGACGAGCTCCAGTTAAACCATAACCCGCAGCCATCTCAGCTAAAAACGTCTGACTGACAGCGGCAATATCCGTGATCTCATAGCGCGCATTCAAATCCTGCCAACGCTCGGCCAAAGCCGCTTTGGTACTAGCCGAGGCCTCCCAGTAACCGTGACGAATAGCCTCTGCCATCCGCTCTAACAGTTGCGCCTCGGCATTGGGGTTATGCGCTTCAAACCATTGATTTAAACCGAGCTCATAGCGATCCATCACATAAGTATCAAACATGGCTTGCCATTGATCGTCTCGCACCGTGTTCTGATTCATCACTTGCCAACCAAATAAATTATTGGTGATATTCAACATCGCTAGGGTCCCAGCATAGCCCTCTCCTTGCATCGCTTGAATCCACTGCGGATTCAGATAGCGTGAACGCAATTCCTGCGCTAAAAAATGTTCTAACGAGCTCGTATGAGGTGTCTGCTGACGCAAATCAGACACCAATAACTGCGGCGCAGCCCCATTTATCAACTCAATCGCAGCCGATAAGCCACCCAAAAACTCAAAGCCATGATCGGTGGACAAAACGCCGTGGACATGAGAAGAACGGCTCATAATCGCTGCATCTACGCCTGCTAATTGAGCTGACAACACCGCCTTAGCATTTTCTGCACTAAGCTGACTTAAGCCAGTACCGTTGCGATAAGGATAGGATTGACTTTGCATAAATTGCTGCGCCAACACCTCGGCATCATCCCACTGACTAGACTGCAAGGCCAAATGTGGTACGCCCGTGCCATAATGACCGGCATCATTCGAGAAAATGCGTAAATTTGCCTGCGCCAGTGCCGCTTCTGCTGATAGCGACAGACCCGCTGTCTGCCTCAAATGCGCCGCCACGGCTTGACTATTCGCAGCAATGGGATTCATCGCCGGATCCTCATCTAAGGTCGCCAACTCGGCAATTGCCTGATTTAATAGCGTCATAAAATGATCAAACTGATCACGATAAACACCGGTCACCTGCACCACCACATCAACCCGTGCTCGCCCCAGTTCACTGAGCGGGATAATATCCAAGCGCTCTAGCCGCCCACTCGGTTCCCAGACGGGGCGCAGACCCAAGGCATGTAGTAACTGCGCCTCGGTGACACCTAAATGACGAATCGCCTCCGACGACCACAAACTGAAAGCCAATTTCTTAGGTAATGCGCCCTGATGCGCAGCTTGATACGCCGCTACCAACTGCTTAAAGGCAAGCTCACCCGCCTCATAGCTCTGCTTGGTAGGGATTTTATTTGCCTCAAATGCGTATAGATTACGCCCGCTAATCAGACCAGGTTGACGTATCGGATCACCCCCATTACCCGGCAAGACATAACCACCAGCCAAGGCCCGAATTAAGGCTGCATTTTCTTCATTCTGCTGCAGGGCTTGATTAAAGCTTAATGCATCATCATAAAAACCGCTTAAGGCACTCATTGCCTCAGGTACCTCGGCGCCATTTAGCCAAGCGGCAATTTTAAGATAGGCCGGATGCTGTTGTACTGTCTCCGCATCACTTACTAAGCGCTCCTCTGCAGCTAAACCCAAGGCATCATAAAAAGGCTCACCCAATTGCTGCATCAGGGTCACCATACGCTCATGCTCGCTCGCCGGCTCACCGAAAGTATGTAAACCTAAAGGTATGGCCGCTTCGGCTATCTCATGCAAATAATCATGTAACGCTGCGCTAAAAGCCAAGCTATCTTGCTCTGCCGTCTCACGCGTCCACCCTAAATCCTCTAGGTAGTGATGCTGAGCTGCCAAATCAATCAACTGCGCAAGAGTTTGCTGCTTGACCATGCCCTCATCTAATTGACTTAAGGCATGAATTAAATCGTGCATTGTGCGCAACTGATCGTATAAACCGGCCGGCGCAAAGGCAGGCGTTTGATGACTAATCATCACGGCCCGTCCGCGGCGTTTTGCTTGAATCGCTTCACCGACGTTATCTTGAATGTAGGGATAAAATACCGGCAAATCACCCAAGGCCAACCAAGGATAATCCTCCACCGCCAAGCCTCTGTCCTTACCCGGCAACCATTCCTGTGTACCATGCGTACCCAGATGAATTAAAGCGTGGGCGGCATACTGTTGTTGCAAATAAAGATAAGCTGCCATATAAAGATGATCCGGAATCTGCTGCACATCATGATAATGTGCATTCGGATCACCGGCTCGCGGCATTTGTGGCATCAATACTAGATTTGCTAAGCGTAAACGCGGCAGAACAAAATAGCGCTTACCGTCAACCTCTCGCAGCGCCCAATGGGCTTGAAGATCATGGTGACGCATCATGGCAGTCTGCACCGCTGGTGCTTGGATTTGCAACCATTGCATATAACGTTCGAGTGGCAACAAGGCATAGTGACGATACTCAAGCCGCTCTGCTGTTGGCACTTCCGCGGCAAGTAAGGCGTCCAGCTGCTCAGGCCTATAAATCGCACTCAACAAGGCCTGCAACTCAGTAATCAAAGTCTCTTCACTTAGCGTCTCACCCACCTCATAGGCGGCCGCTTGTAAAGCCTGTTGAATCGACAACACACTCCGCGGCACATTAAGATTAGAAGCACCGAGATTCTTTTCACCGGGCGGGTAGTTCCAAAACAATAACGCCAAACGCTTTTGTGGATTCGGCGTTTTTCTTAAGGCAATTAACTTCCTCAGTTTAGCCATCAAGGCATCCAACTGCTTTGGCATGAGGACATCACGCCCCTGACTACGCCCAGCCAACACAATCGGATCGCTTAAACCCCAGGTCTCGGGTAGCGCCAAAAACGTTGCCGCCACCGAGGCCGAGACCCCGCTACTTGCTTTGGACCACTGACGGATATCTGCCTCTCTAAAGCGCAAACTCTGAATCACCGGAATATCTAAAGCATCAAACTCACTGACTAAATCATGGCTATTTTGCAAGTGTGTCAAATTGACGAGGGCATCTAGCTGCGCCTCCTTAAATAGCGCTTGTAAGGCACCCGCTGGGGCATCATTTGCCAGCCAAAATACGATTGGCTGAATCCCCTTCAACTCCGCCGCAAGCATGATCTCATCAATTATGTCGGTGACTAAATCTGACACCACGCTAGCCGAAATTAAAAAAGCCACACGTCCTTGAGGTACGACCACTGGCGCTTGAAAATGATTGCCAGCCTCTTGTAAATAGGACTGATGCCACGCCAAATAGGCATTTAAATCGCTAAACACCGTTGCTGCGGCAAAGTGATAAAAGCCGCTTTCCGGCAAAGTCTGCACGGTCGGCAAGTCATTGACCTCTAAAGTAGCCAATGCTTGCTGCTGAATCAACTCAAAGAAATGCTGAAAATTCTGCGCCCCACCCTGTGTGTACAAGGCAATCAAGTGCTTTGCCAAGGTCGCATCCATATGCTGCCAATGCGCTGGCCCAGCGCCCATCACTAATTGCTTTTTGTCCTGTACATCAAAGGCCGCCAAAAAACGCGCTACACTCGCCCTATCACTGGGCCGAGGCACATCCAAAATTAAGCAATCGGCATCCGCAATTAACTCCGCAGCACGGGCTGCAGGCGTATTAATATTGAGCGATTGCAATACCACCTCATGCGCATCAGCAAAGCGCTGCAACACCTCGATTTTCTGCGTCGCCACAAAATCATTATGCACCACTAACAGCCGTGGCTGACTGTGCGCTGTTGTCATCGCCCCCATTAAGCAGACAATGAAACACAAGGCTTGTATAACTCGACACCACATACCGCTTAATACGCCAAATTAAAACCTGCGTAAAAACGTCTACCCTCATCCGCCGCCTGATAAAGCTCGGGCTGCTCATTGGCTAAACGTTTATTGCTGATATTTTCTACCCCACCATAGAGTCTGAGCGATTTATTCAGCTCATAACTTATATCCCAGTGGATTAAGGCATAGCTTGGACGTTTAATTGATTGATTAGCGACGGCGCCACTACCTAACTGCGATCCCACATACTCATAACGCAACGTCGTCTCAAGCTGCGCCAATGGGCTCCAAGTTAAAGCCACATTCGCGCGATGACGCGAACGATCCAATAAAGGCTCATTTTTTAGGCGATCGCGCGCACTTAAATAAGTGTAATTCGCACTGACTGCCCAGTCCGTACTAATATCCCATTGCGCACTTAATTCCACCCCTTGTAGCCGTGTTTGATTAATATTTTGGTAATTTAGACAAACAAAGCCACGCTCATTGCACTTGGGTAAACGTACGGTGGTGATAAGATTTTTCACATGATTTTGAAATAAGGTCGCTGCCACCGACCAATCATCCGCACGATACGCAGCCCCTAATTCGTAGGAGGTATTTGTTTCTGCGGCCAAGTCCGGATTACCCCGAACAATACCACGCCCTCCCATGGCCGCTCGGGACTCATAAGATGGTGACAATTGTTTTAAGGTTGGTGCTTTAAAACCCTTACCCACACCGGCTCTGAACGTCCAGTTATCAGTAGGTTTAAATAACAAATAACTGCGTGGGCTAAACTGCCAACCAAAGCGCTGATGCTTATCAAAACGCCCACCAATCACAGCCTCCCACTGCTCGCCTAAACTAATTTCATCCTGTAAATAAACCGCAAAATGACTTTGCTTATCCTTTTGCTCTGCATTGATATTCGGATCTTCCACCTGTTCACGGCGCCATTCCACACCTAAGCTCAGACGCTGGTAGGCTCCCACATCAATTTGCGTTTGCGCATCCCAAACCGTGTCCACAAAGCGGTTTGGTGCGCTTACTTCCTTGGTATCACTCCGCTCTACATCACGCTTTAAACGGCTTTGGTACCAGCGCAACTGCAACGATCCCCAAGCCCAATCACCACGATAAGCCAAGCTATAGCGATGTCGACGAATCAAGCTATCAATCTCATAGGGCGTATTAGCCTTAGTCCGTCCAGCAGATGCTAAGCGCACCCCCGCTAATTCCTCTCGATTGATATCAACCCCTAAATCAATGCGTTGATTCGTATCTGGCGTCCACGTCAATCCCACATGCAAGCTTTTTGCTTGTTGTTCATCGAGCGTACTAAGACGCCGATCCTGCGCATTTAATAAAGCTTGACGACGACGCAATTCACCCCATAGATTGATCCCTAAGGTATTTTCAATCAACGGTCCACCCGCATAAAAACCGCTTTTATATAAATCCCCCTTTAAGCGCTTGGAGCCCAAGCGAAAAAGCTGATTAAAAGAGGCCTGCCATTGTTCAGTGGCTGCCCGCGTTACCACATTCACCACACCGCCCAAAGACTCGGAACCATAAAGCGAGGACATCGGACCACGCACAATTTCAATACGCTCAATCGCTTCGGCAGGGACCCATGTTTGTTCCAAATTCGAGTGCGCAATGCTGCCTGCCGTATGATTAATCCGCTGCCCATCAATTAATATCAAGCTATGCTCTGAATCCATGCCACGAATGGATATACCGCGTCCGCCCCCAGCACCCACATACTCAGAAGCTATACCGACTTGATCGTGAATCATATCGAACAAATCATTATGCGGACGACGTCGCACCACAACACCATCGACCACGGACACACTGGCCATGGCTCGCTCAAGCTCACGTGTGGACGCTGTGGTTGAAACCACCACATTAGGTAATTGCTGAATTTCCTCCAACGCTTGGGCCTGCAACGCAGTGACTGGCACCAATGAATACATGGCAAAGACGATGCCTTTTATCGCTACAGGCTGATAACACGGTTTAAATGGAATCATTTTTAATCTTTTTATACACTCTGAAATATACGATATAACATAACAAACATTATGTAACGATATATCGTATCATTTTATACTAGTGCATTGCAATGGTTGTGAATGATTCCCAACACGATTTATGACAAATTATCGCTTGCTAGTTGTGCTAAAAATTTTAGATCAGCCTTAGAAAGGAGGCCTTTATCCCTAGCCTGTTGCAGCAGATCGGGACGACGCTCTGCGGTCAGTTGAAGCGAGCGCTGACGGCGCCATTGCTGGATATTGGCATGATGCCCAGAGAGTAATACCGGCGGCACCGCAAGCCCCTCAAACACCTCCGGCCGAGTGTAATGCTCACAGTCCAAGAGCCCTGACAGCTGCGGATGAAAGGAGTCCTGCAAGGCCGATTGCTGGTCATTCAACACCCCGGGCAGCAAACGGATGGTGGCATCCAACACCGCTAAAGCGGCGATCTCACCCCCCGACAACACAAAGTCACCGAGCGAGATTTCCTCATCCACATAGTGCTCGATAAAGCGCTGATCAATGCCTTCATAACGACCACAGACAAAGGTCATGTGCGGTAATTGCGAGAGCCGCTCTGCCTGCGCCTGATTAAAAGGTACCCCCGCAGGGCTTAGTAAAATCACTGGGCCGCTACTTTGCTGATGCTGCTTAATATCATTGAGCGCATCCAGTAAGGGCTGTGCTAGCATCACCATACCCGGGCCACCACCATACGGACGATCATCGACCGTTTTATGGATATCATGCGTGTAGTGCCGAGGGTTCCATGTACTTAGGGACCAAATCCCTTGCTCATGCGCCCTACCCGTCACGCCCTGCGTACTCAGCAGCTCGAACATCTGCGGGAATAGGCTAATGACATTAACTTGCATTAGAAATCCAAGGGCCAATCAACCTCAAGCCAGTTATTTTCGAGGTCAACCTCTAACACATGGGCATCTACAAAAGGCACCAGACTTTGCTGCGGCTGCCCCTTGGCATTAAAGAGCGGTTGCGGCTCGCTATCGGGCTCGCCACTATCGACATAACGATCGATATGCAGCACGGCGTGCACGCCATTATCCGATAGCTCACGTACACGACCTAGGAGTACATAGTCCTCATCAGCCACGGCTAACTCACGCACCGCCGCCTCATCAACGGTATAAACCCAGCAACCCACCAGATCGACCCAATAGAACTCATCCTCAGCCTGTACCGGAAAATCCGCTCGGGAAACCGAAATCACCATCCCTTTGAGCTCTTCTGCTACATCACGATCGCTAATATCACTAAAGGCGGCAATTAAATGGTCCGCATGCCAGCGGCACTGACTCACCTCAAACAGCTGATGCGCTGCCGGTGCCACGCTAGCGGCCGTCATGCCAGGCGCTAAACGACGCTGTAACCACCAACGATCGACCTGCGGCAAAATGGACTCGGTAGAGTACGGCTTGATCTTGACCATACCACGCACCCCGAAGGCGCCGGTAATGTGACCTAATGCGACCAGATCATCTGGTACTATGGAAGGACTTTGCTGCTGTGAGTGAGCTTTTTTCATAGAATTGTGCTTTTTTATAGGCATAAAAACAAGATTGACCGTCAAATAGTTGACGGTCAATCAAATCCACTAGGATCATCGCCTTTATGCTAATGAGTCAAAAGAGCTACTCCGCCTCGGTCAATCCCGGGCGCATAACGATAAACTCAATTAAGCAGCTTGCTGCTGAGCGTACTCTTTAGCTAAACGAGCAACGGTAGGAGATAACTGAGCGCCCTGACCCTTCCAGTACTCTAAACGATCCAAGGCAATACGTAAGGCCTCAGTGCCCTCAGGAGCTACTGGGTTATAAAAACCGATGCGCTCAATAAAGCGACCATCACGACGGTCACTACGGTTAGCTGCAACAATTGTATAAAATGGACGTTTTTTAGAGCCACCACGGGCTAAACGAATAACCACCATAGGTGTACTATCCTCATTAATTGGTAAATTGATATAAATATTGACAAAAATTAGCTAGATAGTATAACAACTTATTAGCCCTGACCGCAACAAAGCTTCACAACTAGGGGAAAAAGTGTCGCCTTTTCCCCTATGAAGCAGCGCTTATCCTACAAAAAAGTAAATAAATAACGACACCGCTGCCACGCATAGTACGTTAAGCACCATCCCGGCACGGATCATTTCTCGCTGATGAATTAAACCACTACCAAACACAATCGCATTAGGCGGCGTTGCAACTGGCAGCATAAAGGCGCAAGAGGCACCAATACCGATCACCAACACCAAGACCTCTGGCGGCATATTCATCTGCGTTGCCACACCAGCAAACACCGGCACTAGTAGCGCAGCCGAGGCCGTGTTACTTGTGAACTCTGTCAAGACAATAATGAAGGTACAAATCACAAAGATAACTAGCAGCGGATGAGCACCGCCAAAGGTATCCGCCACCAACTGACCAAGCACCTGGGAAGCACCGGATTGCTGCATGACCTGACTGAGGGTAATACCACCACCAAATAGCAATAACACGCCCCAGTCAGTATTATCCACCACGTCCTTCCAGCTAGCACAACCTAAGACGACCACCATCACGGCCGCAAAGATCGCAATCAATGAGTCAGTACTGCTAGTACCTAATAGGGCCGTGATATTGCTACTGAAAATCCAGCAAAGCGCAATAAACACAAACAAGACCAAGGTCACCAAGCGGATCGGGGTCCACTCAATATCCTCTTTAATCGCTAAGCTACCAGTCTCACCCTTAAAATTAGGACGGAAAACTAACCATAAAACATAAATCATCAATGGTAATAAAATGATCACCATTGGCAAGCCGATTTTCATCCAAGCAGCGAAATCCATACCCAGCTCACGTGCAGCAATGGCATTTGGCGGCGAGCCAACTAGGGTACCTAAACCACCGATACTGGCACTATACGCCACACCCAATAAGACAAACACGTAGCTGTTACGGTTAGTATTGCGATCCAAATTGCTCATCACGCCCAAGGCTAAAGGCAACATCATGGCAGCCGTTGCGGTATTACTAATCCACATAGACATAAAGGCTGTCACCGCAAAGATCATCAAGGATGCGAGCAGTAAATTACCGCGTGATAAAGACAGCAAATAATAGGCAATTTTGCGATCTAATTGCTGTATGTGCAAGGCAGTGGCTAAGGCAAAACCACCAAAGAAAATAAAGATCACGGGATCGGCAAAATTACTTAAAGCTGATTTAGTCGTGATCCCCTCAAAACCCAAGACCACCGCAATAATTGGCACCATCAAGGCCGTCACGGTAATGTGCACCGCTTCGGTAAACCATAAAATTGCGATAAACAAAAGCACCGCTAGGCCTTTGTTAACATCATTTTCAAAAGGCAAGAATAAATACAACAAATAAGCCAACACAAAGGCAAGCACAGCAACGGCCATCCCCTTGATACTGCCGCGAGGCATCAGACGTGTTAGCTGTTGATTCGATTGAGGCTCCGTCATACATACGCTCCATAAAGATAGAAAAATCGATACTAGCTGTACTCACATCAGATTGAATAGCAGGCACTAGCGACGCTGAATATAATGCTCGGTCGTCGCACCGGAATCGCGCTGAGCCAGTAATTGGTTTTTAGATTGCGCACAAAAAGCCTGAAAATCCCCCATCGCCTTAGGATCGGTGGTAAGCACCTTAAGCACTTGCCCACTCTCCATCGTAGACAAGGCCTTTTTAGCTTTTAAAATAGGTAGTGGACAAAGTAAGTTTTGCGCCTCAACCACCTGATCAAAATGAACCTCAGTCATATCACATCGCTCCGCAGCAGAAATTAACATATACAACAAATCATAACGACACTGCCCCGACACAATCCATCGGGGCAGCGGAATCAATTAATACATCAGTAAGATGGCCATATCAAGCAATAACGCTTAAGCCAGACAAAGGACCGTTTAACTTAATTTATCCTGTAGCCAAGGCATTACCGCATCCATGGCCGCCGGTAAAGCAGCCACATCGCTACCGCCACCCATCGCCATATCGGGGCGACCGCCCCCCTTACCACTGATATTGGAGCACACCAAGGACACTAATTCACCCGCCTTAATCCGCTCCGTAAGATCAGCGGTAACGCCCGCAGCAACGGATACCTTATCCGCCGAGGGTGCCGCTAAGACAATGACGGCAGACTTTAACTTATCCTTGAGCTGATCGATCATGCCACGTAAATCCTTGGCCTCAACTCCCTCAAGCGACTTGATGAGCACCTTAATACCGGCGACTTCAAGCGCTTCGGCGCTGAGATCGGCACTGGTCGCCGCAGCCAGCTTGGCCTTTAATTGGCTTAGCTCTTTTTCCAAGCCGCGTAACTGCTCTTGGGTGGCTGTCACACGCTCAAGTAAATCAGCCGGATTGGCTTTAAGCACTGCCGCTGCTTGATGCAATTGCTGCGTGAGTGACTCCACCCAAGCAAGTGCATTGGTACCTGTGATCGCCTCAACCCGTCGAATCCCGGCAGCGATACCACCCTCGGAAACAATTTTAAAAAGACCAATATCACCGGTGCGGGCAACGTGCGTACCACCGCAAAGCTCACGTGAGGTACCAATATCCAATACTCGCACCTCATCCTCGTACTTCTCACCAAATAACGCCATTGCACCACCAGCAACCGCCTCATCAAAACTCATCAATGCGGCTTGTACTGGCGTATTAGCAAGAATTTCTTGATTCACAATGGCCTCAACCGCAGCAATCTGCTCGTCCGTCATCGGTGCATCATGTGAAAAGTCGAAACGGGTCTTATCAGCATCCACCAACGAACCCTTTTGCTGCACATGCTCACCTAAGATCTCACGTAGAGCCTTGTGCATAATATGAGTGACCGAGTGGTTACGTACCGTATTTTGACGCTGCTCAAGATCAATCCGAGCACTCAGCTGATCACCCAGCTTAATCGTGCCTAAACTCACAACCCCGTAATGACCAAAGACATGCGGCAGAATCTTTTGCGTATCCTCTACCTTAAAGCTGCTGCCGTAGCCGCTCAACACACCGGCATCACCGACCTGACCACCAGACTCGGCATAAAACGGCGTCTGATCCAACACCACCACGCCCTCTTGCCCCTCGGCCAACTGCTCCACCTGAGTACCCTCAAAATAGAGCGCTAACACCGTGGCCTCGGTCTCTGACTTCTCATAGCCCTCAAAGCGCGTATCCTCGCCCTCGTAGCTTAGCTGCTGCTTAACCTTAAACTTACCGCTGGCACGTGCCATCTCGCGCTGCTTCGTCATGGCAGCCTCAAAGCCTGCCTCATCCACCTCAATGCCATGCTCACGGCATACATCTGCAGTCAAATCAAAAGGGAAGCCGTAGGTATCATACAAGGTAAACGCCACCTGGCCATCAAGCCGATCGCCCTGCTTTAGCTCGGCAAGGGCACGCCCTAGGATATCCATGCCGTTAGACAGGGTTTGTAAGAAGCGCTGCTCCTCTTGCAACAGGACTTTTGTAATGCGCTCACTTTGCTCGTTCAAGGCCGGATACGCCTCACCCATCTCAAGCGCTAAATCAGCCACTAGCCGATGGAAAAACGGCGTCGTCTGACCTAAACGATAACCATGACGCAAGGCACGACGGATAATACGGCGTAACACATAGCCACGACCCTCATTACCCGGCACGATACCATCCACAATCATAAAACTGCAAGCACGAATATGGTCAGCAATGACCTTAAGCGAGCTGTTACTCAAATCATCGGTCGCCGTCTCGCGCGCAGCCGCTTTAATTAACTGTTGGAACAGATCAATCTCATAATTAGAATGCACATGCTGTAATACTGCAGCAATACGCTCTAAGCCCATCCCTGTATCCACACAAGGATTAGGCAGTGGGTGCAGCACACCGTCCTCATCGCGGTTAAACTGCATAAAGACTAAATTCCAAATCTCGATATAGCGATCACCATCCTCCTCAGGTGAACCTGGAGGGCCTCCCCAGACCTCGGGGCCGTGATCATAGAAGATTTCGGAACATGGTCCACAGGGACCCGTATCTGCCATTTGCCAAAAGTTATCCGAGGCGTAGCGAGCGCCCTTATTATCACCGATACGGATAATGCGCTCTGCAGGCACACCGATTTGCTTTGCCCAAATATCGTAGGCCTCGTCATCCTCCGCATACACGGTCACCCAAAGCTTTTCTGCGGGTAAATGATAAACCTCGGTCAACAACTCCCAGGCATAGCTAATTGCCTTTTCCTTAAAATAATCACCGAAACTGAAATTACCCAGCATCTCAAAAAAGGTGTGATGGCGTGCGGTGTAGCCGACATTTTCTAAGTCGTTATGCTTACCGCCGGCGCGCAAACAGCGCTGCGACGAAGTCGCACGCACATAAGGACGCTTATCGTGCCCTGTAAACACATCTTTAAACTGTACCATGCCAGAGTTTGTAAATAACAACGTCGGGTCATTCGACGGCACTAAAGAGGAAGAAGGAACGATCGTATGCGCTTTGGATTCAAAGAAGTTCAAAAACTTACTACGTATTTCAGATGCTTTCATGGGCAAAGGCTATAGAAATAAAATGATTAAGATTAACCCTTAATTATAACGACTTCTATATACAAGCGGTGTCTTTTCAAGTAATTAGCACCTGAACAACAGCACAATAACACTAACGATCTAAGTTAAAGCTCGCATAGGCCTGCTCACCGCCTAAATTAAACTGCAATATCGGCCAATGATCTTTGATCACTAAATAGGGTAATTGACGATGATAGCTCAGCACCTGTCGCCGCCCCGCATGGTCAATACCAACAATCACCGGCAACTCACGCTGCGCCGGCCACTGCACCCATAGCTCATCTGAAGCGCTAAAAACCTGCTGCGGCGAGGCGTAGGCAGCGCCACTGATATGCCAATCAAAGCTGTAATCATGCACTTGCCGCGTTGAGTACTCCCAGCCGTGATACTGACGCTTGCGCTGTAACCAATCGGGCTGCGTACTGCAAGCGCTTAAAAATAGCAGCAAGAGAATAAAAGAGAGAGATTTGATCATAAGTACCACCTTAAGGTTGAGATGGTACTTATTGTGAAGTAGGATTCAGACCGTGACCATACCCGCGATTACTTACATCAGCCGCAGCGCCACCCTACTCGTCATCGGCCAATTGAGTTTGGGCAATTAAGCGGCGGTTAAAACGGTTTCTAAATAAGTGGCGATACACAAAACCGGGATATGCCAACACAATATATAAGCACAGCGCAATCGCATAAAACTGCCATTGTTGGCTATGCGCATTAGCATAATAGCCCTCAATCACAAAGCCGATCGCGCCGACAAAGAAATAAAAGGCCAACAGCTCAAAAATACGCACGGCAAAGCTTTTAACCGGCACCTGTCGACTAACGGTTAATAAGGGCAAGGCAAATAATAGCAAGCTGCCGCCAAAGGCGATTAATTGATAGCTATGCGCTGCGCTATTGGCCATGAGATAGGCCGCAACAATAATTAATATCCACTGCAAAAAGGCACGCACAGCAATCAGCCACGCAGGTGTAGCGCTTGACTCGCCCTGTTGGCGCCAAGGCACAAAGACAAAGGATTTTTCAGTAAAAAAAGGCAATAATGCGCTAAACGCGGCAATTGCGATAATCAACCAAAAGGACGACTCTGGAAACATAAAACAATCAGGTCCATATAAAAAATGACACGACGGCCAAAAGGCTAGCAGACTATTTTAACTGAAGTCTTAACAACAAAGCTCCAACAAAGCAAGCCTTTAGAGTTTATATCGCCAGATAAAGTTCAATGCGCCACGCATAAACCCCGAAAAGTATCGGAAATAATGACTCGCCGCATAAATTAAGGCTATAGTGGACCTTACATTATTCCTTTTAGTAGACAGGAGATTGTCATGATTAAATCACGTGCCGCCGTTGCTTTTGCTCCGGGTGAACCACTAAAAATCGTCGAAATTGATGTGGCCCCGCCCAAAAAGGGCGAGGTATTAATTCGTTGTACGCATACCGGTGTTTGCCATACCGATGCATTTACCCTCTCGGGCGATGACCCTGAAGGCGTGTTCCCAGCGGTGCTAGGCCACGAAGGCGCTGGTATTGTGGTTGAGGTGGGCGAAGGGGTGACAAGTGTCAAACCGGGCGACCACGTGATCCCGCTTTATACTGCCGAATGTGGTGAATGTGAATTCTGTACCTCCGGTAAAACCAACCTCTGTGTTGCTGTGCGTGAGACCCAGGGCAAGGGCGTCATGCCTGATGGCACCACCCGCTTCTCTTATCAAGGTGAACCCATCTATCACTATATGGGCTGCTCAACCTTTAGTGAATACACGGTGGTGGCCGAGGTTTCTCTCGCTAAAATCAACCCAGATGCTAATCCTGAACATGTGTGTCTGCTAGGGTGTGGTATCACCACGGGGATCGGTGCCGTACACAATACTGCCAAGGTACAAGAGGGCGACTCAGTGGTCGTGTTCGGCCTAGGGGCCATTGGTTTAGCGGTGGTGCAAGGCGCGCGTCAAGCCAAAGCAGGTCGCATTATTGCTATCGATCTCAATTCAGATAAATTTGAACTGGCCAAACAATTTGGGGCAACTGATTGTATCAACCCTAAGGATCACGATAAACCCATCAAAGACGTTTTACTAGA
Source organism: Oligella sp. HMSC09E12 (assembly GCF_001808505.1). Lineage (NCBI taxonomy): Bacteria > Pseudomonadati > Pseudomonadota > Betaproteobacteria > Burkholderiales > Alcaligenaceae > Oligella > Oligella sp. HMSC09E12. The sequence goes on along the minus strand of NZ_KV793581.1, from coordinate 36,028 downwards.
CATCAGCAAATGGGGCTTTGACCACACCTTTGAGTGTATCGGCAATGTCAATGTGATGCGCGACGCACTCGAAACAGCCCATCGAGGCTGGGGACAATCCGTGATCATCGGTGTCGCTGGCGCTGGTCAAGAAATTTCCACGCGCCCGTTCCAGCTGGTAACCGGTCGCACGTGGAAAGGCACCGCTTTTGGAGGCGTTAAGGGCCGCAGTGAATTGCCCGGCATGGTAGAAGAAGCGATGAAGGGTGATATTGAATTAGCCCCTTTTGTCACACATACCATGCCACTCGATCAAATTAACGAGGCTTTTGACTTAATGCATGCAGGCAAGTCAATCCGCTCGGTGATTGTTTACTAATTTGGAGGCTTTATGAAACAAAAAGAACAGCACTTGGTTTTTGGTGGCTCGCAAGAGGTTTGGGAGCATCAGTCCGAGCTTTTGTCTTGTCCAATGAACTTTGCGATTTACATCCCACCACAAGCCAAAGATAAAAAACTTCCTGTGCTTTACTGGCTCTCAGGTCTTACCTGCAATGAGCAGAACTTTATTACAAAAGCTGGTTTTCAGCGCTATGCAGCCGAACAGGGACTGATTGTCGTCTGCCCGGACACTAGCCCTCGCGGTGAGGATGTGGCTGATGATGAGGGCTATGATTTAGGTCAAGGTGCTGGCTTTTACCTTAATGCCACCGAAGCGCCTTGGGCAAAGCACTACCGCATGTACGATTACATTGTCGAAGAATTGCCGGCCTTGATCCGTGAGCATTTCCCCGTGAGCGATAAGCAATCTATTTGCGGCCATTCAATGGGTGGTCATGGCGCATTAGTACTGGCACTTAAAAATCCCGAGTTTTATACTAGCGTATCTGCCTTTGCACCGATTGTCTCACCTACGCAAGTGCCTTGGGGTCACAAAGCCCTTGGCGCCTATTTAGGTGATGACAAGACGGCCTGGCAACAATACGATGCGGTCAAACTCATTGAACATGGCGCTCGTGTACGCAGCTTATTAGTGGACCAGGGGCTGGCGGATACTTTCTACGAGGAGCAATTGCGCACACCGCTGCTAGAAAAAGCCTGCGCGGATGCTGGGATCGCTGCGGATATTCGCTATCACGAAGGCTATGACCATAGCTACTACTTTATTGCTAGCTTTATCGTAGAGCATATTGCTTATCACGCTGACAAACTACGCTCAGACTAAAGCGTCGACAGTATAAACAACCGGGCCTTATTCAAACTGACTAAGGCCCTGATTTTATTCACCACTAAGACAATTCAATCCACTGTCGATCCCGATCTAAAATCCATACCGAGACCTTTGAAATCTGCTTTAAGGTGTTCTTAATCGACTCTATTGGCATTATCGAAAAGGCCGTTGCCAAAGCATCTGCTTGAGTTGCGGTTGGAGCAATTACTGTAACACTTAAATAGCGCTCATCGGATTGTGAAGTTGCGGGATCAAAGATATGATTAATACTTTTTTCATAGCTTAGATAAGTGCCTCTAGAAGATGAGGTTGCCATTGCTTGATTACCGAGTTCAAGCGTTTTTAAAATCTGACTAGCATCAAGCGGATCAGCTATCCCCAAGGACCAAGGTGCTTTGCCCAACGGTAATAAACCACGAATTTCACCCATATTGATTAGGGCATGGTCTACTCCTCGTTGTTGCATTAGATCCGTGACTCTATCGGTAATAAAACCCTGAGCAATGCCATTGAGAGTAATACGCTGTCCCGGTTTTGCTAAGCGAATACGATTAGGCGTTAATTGAATACCGTCCCAACCTAGTAAGTGCCGCACTTCTGTCATTCTTGCCTTTAACTCCTCCGGACTGGCCTGAGGATTCTCAATAAGATAATCTCTATAAGTTTCCCAAAGTATCTGAACAGTTGGGTCGAACACTCCGTGAGTTAATCTGACATGCTCATCAGCTAAAGACATTAGCCAATAAAAATCATGAGAAAATCCGGAGACTTCACCCTCATTATTTAAGTGGCTAATAACACTATCATCTCGGTATAAACTAAACAAACGCTCTTGACGCTGAACCTCTTTTAATATGGCCTGAAGCAGGTGACGGGCCTCGTGCTTATCCTCGTGGTAGATTTTTAACTGTGCATCAGCGCCTAGCGCAATCCCACGCCACTCTAACAATTCCACCTCATTGGAATTAGCAAGTGACACCAGCGGCCATTGTGATAGCGCTACTGTGCTACAAAACAAAGCAAGAATTTGTCTTCGCTTGGTCTTAAAAGGTTGCTTCATCATTTTTCACCAATTAGTGATTATGGTGCGCATCATGGGCAGAATGCTCTGCTTTAGAACCATGATTATCATGAGCACCTTGTGTGCCATGTCCTGCATGCGATTGTGGAGGTTGCTGGAACACAAAAGACTTTGGCATTTCATCAAAGGTCACCACACGTCCACCATGAGTGCTGGAATATTCTTCGGCCTTTGCGCGCTCTTTAAACGGTAAAGCATCTGAGCTACCCATCCCCCCGACAAAAGAACTTTCAATCACATAAAAAGCGGTTTTTGCGTCTAGCCATTTTTTGTTTACGCTGTGGTCAGTCCAATCTTCTACATCTGTAGCGTCATTAACGTACATAGCGCTAATATTTTTAGCCTCTTCTGGCAATAGACGGAAAGCAAAGAGCTGATTTACCTCGGTAAACCAAATCGGATCCTCCTGATCTGTCAAGAATAAATGTGCTTTAGGACCATCGTGCTCAGACAAAAACATATGACAAAAATGCCCTGTTGAGTCATCACTGATTTGTGCAGCAAGAGGTACTTCTACAGACTCTGAACTTGGTTTACAAGCAGTCAGGCTAAAACATAATAATAAAGAAGCTCCAATCACTTTAAATGTCATTTTCATCAAAATTTCTCCGATATGTTATAACTGCTTACGATTAAATACTGCTACAGCAAGAATAAAGGGCACCATTACCCATAAGCTTAAGGCGACATACAAAACACTGACTCGCAAATTCATTTGATCACTCAACCCCGCCATTCCTGCAAAAACAGAAATATTTTCAGAGTCCACTAAATTCAGTAAACGGTAAATATCAGCTGGATTAAAGAGTAATATATAGTTCAGCGTATCAGCGGTAATCGTTTGCTGCGTATCGGCCACCAAAATACCGATCAGTGCGATATCAAAAATCACCACCATAAAGAGCCATACAAAAAGTGCTAAACCAGCAGCAGTGGCTCGCTCTTTAACCAGCGTACTCAGCAAATAGCCAAGACTTAAAAAACTCGCCCCCAAAAAAATACTTAAAGTAATCATTTTGGAGAAATCTATCCACGCCTCAGTGCTAGAACCGTAAATAAAATGCAATACGAGTCCGGCAATCCCATAACCCACGACGGTAGCAATCGCTAAAATAGCCACATGCCCAATAAACTTTCCAGCTAACACGTGCCAACGCGCAACTGGATAACTTAGCAACAAAGACATCGTGCCACGCTCAACCTCACCAACAATGGCGTCATAACTAAGCAATAAGGCAATCAGTGGAATTAAAAATATCGATAGACTGGACAAACTCACCAACGTCACGGTTAAAGGATCAACCTTGACCGTACCAGTCGGAGCTGTACCCAATAAACCAAGCACCAAAGCAAACACCACTAACAATAAAGTGGTTGCCAATACCCAGCGATTTCTTAAACCGTCACGGATTTCTTTTAGACTGATAGACAGGATTTGCCTCATACATCCTCTCTTCTTAAATAATGAGCATAGATTTCATCTAAACTCGGCGCATATGTATTCACATCCAAAACGTGGGGATTTTGTACTAGCGTACTGAGCAATGACATTTTTTCATTTTGTTCACAATTGAATCGATAAATATTAGCATCAATTCTCTGCCACTCGTGCCCCGTATCCGGTGGATTGTCTGTGACGGTTTTTATCTGAATACGATAGCTCAATCCACTGTCACTGCGTAAACTATCTAAACTACCATCAGCGACCTTAAGCCCTTGATTCATCACCACTACTCTATCAACATTACCTTCAAGCTCAGTCAAAGCGTGAGTGCATAATAAAATCGTTGCACCACGTTCACGAAGCTCACGAATGATGTCGTAAAATTGTTGTCGTGATGCCGGATCTAAACCTGTAGTCGGTTCATCAAATAATAAAATTTTAGGATCACCTAAAAGCGCCTGAGCCAAAGCCAAACGCTGTTTCATACCTTTAGAGTAAGTATTAACTCGTTGCTTAGCGGCATTAGCGATCCCGACTTTTGCCAATAACTCAGGATAAGACCTATCCTTGATTTGTTTTAGTTCAGCATAAAAATCTAGTGTTTCCCTGCCAGTCAAATTCGGGTACAAAGACACGACTTCGGGTAAGTAACCTATATCAAAGCGTAGCTTGACTGATTGACGAGCGGAAGCTTGGCGTCCGAGTAAGCGCACCTCCCCCTTGCTCGGACTAATTAGCCCCAGGATCAACTTCATTACCGTACTTTTACCTGCGCCGTTATGCCCAGCCAAAGCAACGCACTCACCCTCGTGTAAAACCATATCCAGAGAATGAATAACTGTCCGTTTACCGTAAGTCATTTCGACCTGTTCAAGACAAACCAACTCATTTGCGCTCATCCAACAACTCCTGTAGTTTTTCATAAGTCTGGGTTTGCGGCATCCGCATAATCGGTGAGCTATCCATCAGACCACCTGGTAATAAAGCAGGAAACTGTGATTGCGCCCAACGCACGACAGCGACAGCCGGACTATTTAATAGAATGCGGCTGCTGGGTGCCCGCCAAATGACTTGATCAATAATGTCATTAGGTCGATAGGCTGTATCCGAAATCCCATCGCCATCCAAATCAAAACCACTATGATCGCTCCAGTAGTTACCCCTGCCCTCATAAGCCCAGTCCTCATAACGAGTACCTACATACTTGACCTGAGTCTGGTTGTAAACAAAGGCATTATTAAAAATGACATTACCTTGAGCAGCGCCCGTATAATGAACACCAATCTCACATTGTTCAAAATAATTATCTGTGATTTTATTGATATTGGCGTTATAGAAATAAACGCATTTCTCGGCTTTATGAACTGCATTAGCTATTACCGTAGAGTGATTGGCGTAGTTCATCATCACACCCTGATCTCTACTATTAATTGATATATTGCGCAATACTTGGATGCGATCTGAAAACATAATCGCATAACCAATATCATTATCTAAAGATATATTGTCCGACACCTCACTGTCATTGGTGTACATATAATGCACCCCATAACGTAAATTTCTAAAGGTATTACCGGAAAAGACATTTTCCCTACTCGTGTTAGAGAAAATGCCATCACGACCATTGAGAATGTCATTTTTTAAAACTTGACTGCCAGGAGAGTTCCAGACCGTCACCCCATTACCACGTTCTGACATACGTAATTTATTATTGCCGACGATATAATTTTCCCGGACCACCACATTATGCGGCCCCCAAAGATAAACGCCGACCAAATTGTCCAACACGCGATTTTTTTCAATTAAAGCTCGGTGCGCTGTTTTATCCAGGAAAATGCCGGCATCCATCTGCGATAAACTCTGACCAGAATTCATGACCGTTAAAGAACGTACCGTCACGTCTTCACTTTTAATCCAGAGAGTACGTCCTTCACGAGCTCCCTTAAGCACCGCGCTATGATCATCGGGGCCAATGAGTTTGAGATTGTTAACATCAACAACAAACTGCCCTTCATATTGACCTGACTCAAGCTGAATCGTATCACCTGACTGTGCAGCGTTCAGGACGGCTTGTAAATCATCACCTTCCTGAACAACATGCACATCACTGTGGGCTGCTGAGTGCAGCATCAACGCACCAAACAACCCACTAGATGCTAGACTTATAAGACGTTGCCATCTAAATAAAGTCATAGACACTCAATTACACCTTTTTAGGGTGAACCAACATCTGACCAGACATCTCCATATGTAATGCATGGCAGAACCACTGGCAGTAGTACCACTGTACGCCAGGACGTGAAGCTTTAAAAGTTACTGAAGCAGTTTGACCCGGAGAAACCTCCATCGCAATACCATGACCTTCTAACGTAAAGCCGTGAGTCAAGTCTTCAATTACTTCCACGTTACTGACATACACAGTGACTTCATCACCTTGATTTACTTCAAACTGGCTTAAACCAAACTGAGGTGCAGTCGCCGTCATATAAACACGCACTTTATCACCATCTCTAATGACTGTGTTAGCTGTATCTAAATCAACACCATCGGCCTTGGCTTGTTGTCTTGCAGTTTCCCATTGCGGGTCATCGCGATCCCAGATATTTTTCGGATTAACGACGGAACGATGTACTAAAAGCATATCGTGCGGTTCAGCAAAACTTGGTACGTCAGCGACTAATTTCATCTCATCACCCGAAATATCAATTAACTGATCGTTTTCAGGCTTTAATGGACCAACGTTAAGAAATCGGTCTTTAGAGAATTTATTCAGAGAAACTAACCACTTACCATCAGCATCTTTCGTCTCACCCATGGTTGAGTGATTATGACCTGGCTGGTAGTGAACATCAAGTTTCTGAATAATTGGGTCAACATCTTCACCCTCGTACTGACGTCTCGCTAAATCGATATTCCATTTCACTAATTGGCTATCAATAAAGAGTGTAGTGTAAGCATTACCACGACCATCGAAGGCAGTGTGTAGAGGACCTAAACCTAACTGAGGCTCAGCCACCACACAATCACGCGGTTCGATCTTGTCATCAAACAAATCATCCAATCTGCGCACGTCAATTAAAGTGACAGTTGGGGAGACCTTACCATTAAGAGCAATGTGAATACCATCAGGAGCAGCGTTACAACCGTGCGGAGAGTTAGGGATCGGAATATAACGAGTGTATGGCGAACCATGACGTCCATCAACCATCTTCACGCCGTTTAGTTCCTCATAATCACCTTTTTCAATCGCTTCTTCAATACGCTTAATATTAAAGACCACTACCCAGTCTTGCTCATTAGCAGAAGAACCTGCTAAATTAAGTGCTTGCTCAGAGTTATAACAAGTAGCAAAGGAGTATTTACCTTGGTAATCCGCATCACCGTTATCAAGGTTACCGTCAACCTTGACCTGCCATGCAATTTCCATGGTTTCACCGTCAACCGCAGTATAGACAGCAAAGAAATTCTCTTTTGGATTATCCATCACAGTACCATCATTAGGCAGCGGGATAATATGTTCACCATTACAAAATACGTAACCAGTCTTAGGATAACGCTGTGGACGTAAACCGTGAACTGCTGCAACGTTAGGTAACTCAACAATCTTGTCGGTTTTCATTACATCACAGCGAATACGAGCAATACGGTTATTGGCCTTATCATTAATGTAAACATAACGACCGTCATAGGTTTGATCAGTGAAGGACATATGCGGGTGATGCGCGTCACCGTTAGGCAAGCAACGTAAGTTCTGATCTTCCAAGAACTGGCGAGTTTGTGGCGTAATATTCCCATTAAGTATCTCTAGGCTCTCATTGGTACGCCCCCAACCGGTAGCACTACACATATTAAAAACTGGGATACGCATAAGCTCACGCATAGAAGGTAAGCCTAGAATACGGATTTCACCAGACTGACCACCTGAGTTAAAGGCGTAGTACTCGTCCAATTCACCAGGACCTACATGATTATCCAAACCCCCTTCAGCCCCTTTAGCTTGAGCATGGGCGTTCTTAGCGCCAAAGACTTTAGGCAATCCGACGCCACCCGCAAAACCGGCAGCACCGGTAGCTGCTGCCGCACCTAAAAATCGACGGCGCTTCATTTCAAGAATTGGCTTCTTGTCTGCATTATCTTTCATAGTAAACCTCATGGATTATTGTGCTTTTTCAAGCACGATGACTCAGAATAAATAGAACACCAAACTATCTACCCTCTTTCTGCTTCTTGGGCTTTGCTTCAAAAGCAGTGGCATTAGGCATAAAGCGTAATACCTCTTCTGTAAACACCGGCTCCGGACTCGCTTTCGCACCAGGTGATGGACGACGACGACGTTTAGCCGAACGTTGAATTAATTCAGGACATTTTTTCTCATGTAAATACAACATCTGACAATGTAAGCACTGGATACACTCATTAGGTTCAATAGGACCTTCCGGTGTAATCGCATCAACCGGACACTCCACCGCACAACGCTGACATGGGTCACCACACATTTTGTAACGGCGTAACCAGTCAAAAATTCGTAACCTAGCAGGAATCGCTAAGCCGGCACCAAGGGCACATAAATAGCGGCAATAAAAGCGTTCAATAAATAGACCTGCAACAAGTAATAACACTGCAAAAGTAACAAACGGCCAACTGCGCAAGAACTTCAAGATAATTGCCGTCTTAAATGGTTCAACCTCTGCCAACTTCTCGGCAAATGCCAAGTCATATAAAGAGAAGCCGAATAAAGCAATAAAGATGACGTACTTAATTGCAGCTGCCCGATGGTGAATGGCATAAGGCACCTTGATCTGTTTAATGCCCAGCTTTTTAGCTACTTTATTAAGTAATTCCTGTAAGGAGCCAAAGGGACATAACCAGCCGCAGAATGCACCACGGTTCCAGAAGATCATAGAGATCGCTGTGGCACACCAGAGAATAAAGACAACGGGATCCATCAGGAAGTATTCCCAATTAAACTCTGTCCGCAGTGAGGTGGTAAAGGTTAAGACGTTGACTACTGATAATTGTGCATTGGCGTACCAGCCGATATAAAACAGACTAAATAGTAAGAAAGCAGTGCGGAAGTAATTGTATAGCTTCTCGTGACGCGCCAAGGCATGCTGGAAGAAGAATACAAAGCCAAGCAATATCAGTGCAATAACAACCACGATAATCTGTGGCAATTTAGTTTTCCAAATAATCTGCCATAACGGCACGTCGTCCGCAAACATTTGCGCATGATCAGTGACTTGGTGATCAACAGGTCCAGCCGTTTCGGCTTGAGAAGGCGTCGCTACAGCTGCAGCGATGTCTGTCACCACCGGTGCAGAAGGATCATCAATGGTATAAATCTCAGGCAATTGATAATTTAGTTCGACTGGAATGAAAATTTTCTCATGCACGGTGATTTCACGCTGAACTAACAACTGCAGACGCCAAGGTTCAACCGGATTAAAGAAATCATAATCCTCAGATACAAAAAATAAACCAACCTCTTTAAAGCGAGGCGACCCCTCAGCCATCACATCATAAAGTCGCTTATGTTCCAAGTCGGTAAAACGGAAACTATGTTCGCCCTGAATAATATCGAAACGATCAAAAATACCGCCGCGCACATAACCAGAGCCTTTAAAAGAATAAATGCCATTACCGGCAATCAGAATCGCCTGCTGTCCCTCCTTTAGGCGAGACTGCATATAGTTAAACTCAGCCTCTCCTAAAAGACTACGACCAATGGATGGCACAGACACCACTGCCGCATACAAATCAATAAACTCAGCTTCAGGGTCCCCACCTACTTCTTTACGCCCAGCCCCGGGACGACCAGAGTCTATGAAGCGTTGATTAATCTCACCAACGTTGATGTTTAGATTAGCAACAGCGCCCTCTTCTAATAAAACATCCCAAGACTTTATCTCCAACAGGTCTTGATTAATTACTTTAGGTGTCGCCTTAGTGTCAGTCTCAGCTCTTGCTACGGTATCGGCAACGGGAGAGACCGCATCTGGTGACATACCAATTTGATACGCTTGCCCCATAATTCTGGATGAACGCAAAATACTGTCACCAATAACCATCAATGTCACCGTAGCACCACTAATCATATCGACTGGTGGCGGCGCGCCGACCGGTAATGGGTTTTTAATTAAGTTCATACCAATGTAGCCGTTAATGAAATCGACCATCTTGGTTTCAGGAATACCAATTAAAACAATTGGTTCGTGGTGTTCAACTAATTTAGCACCGACAATCTTACCCTCATTATCCAATGCCACTAAGGTATCAATAGGCTTACTGGAATAACCACGCGTGTTCACAATATCCGTGGTCAGAAATACATAGCCCACAGCCTCCTGGCCTTTAAATACCTGAGCATAGGGCGGATTACCCTGAACGGCACCATAACCATCAGCGTCAGGAAACACCTCAGAAGCTTGAACCGTAGCGAGAAACTCACCCAAGCGCGAGTTAGCCACAGCAGCTGAGCTAAAGAACATACAGCAAACAATGAGCATAAAGCTCAGCAGAAATGGTAGAAAGGATTTAGAAAAGGGGCATGCTAAGCACTCTAACTGAGTTGACCCAGAACTATCTGAAGGATTTACTGGTATATTTTGTCGATATAGCAAGATATTCTCCTTAGCTTTTCCTCTACCTACAGCCAAGAAAAGCTCTCTTAAGCTTTAATTTTTAACTTGAAAAATATATGTATTTTAAATACATCTTTTGTAATGAATATTAACATGAAACTTCGCTAGCATTTAATCACTTATTGACAATTTTTGATTTTAATCAAAATCTTTAATGAACTATTACACTTATTAATAAGATAACTAGGGCAAATCTTAATTTACATTCATGCTTTCTAGCGTATAATCATGCTCTGTCGCAGGAGAGAGGTTTTCTACACCCGCCGAAGGCGCAAACTCCCATAAACGCTCAGGCTCATGTACTGCACATCGCAATTATCCGCCAACTGGAGAGTGGTTAGATGACTAACCCACCGAAGGAGCAAGTAGCCTTAGCTATCAAAACTCTCAGGTACCAAGAACAGAGGGAGTGGCATCACAATCTAGTAGGTCTTGCCGATGATGTTAAACTATATTTTTGTGATCGCTATTACTGCCGAAGCCATGTCCGGGGCACTAGCCGCTGGTCGTCGCAATATGGACTTATTCGGCGTTGCGCTGATTGCCTTTTTAACTGCACTTGGTGGTGGTACCGTGCGTGATATGCTGCTCGGCAACTACCCCATCACTTGGACCCAACACCCACTCTATATTTATCTCACCATTGGTGCCGGCCTGTTTACCATTGTCATTGCCAAATACATGCGTAAACTCAATCAGATCTTCTTATTAGTGGATGCCATGGGTCTGGTTGCCTTTACCATTATTGGTTGCAATGTCGCGCTGAAACTGAACTATGCCCTACCCGTGGTAATTATGGCAGGGATTACGACGGGGATTTTCGGCGGCATACTCAGAGATATTATGTGTAATCGCACGCCCTTAGTGCTTCGCAAGGAGCTCTATGCGAGCGTGTCCTTTATTGTGGCAAATGTCTATCTGCTACTGATTTACTTTAAGTTTAATGAAAATATCACCTTACTGGTACCTTTTGTACTGGGCCTCAGTATGCGCTTAGCCGCATTGAAATGGCAATGGTCACTGCCCGTTTTCTCCTACGATCCCGAGCGCTGGGATAATTAGCCACCCTGCCCTCACTTCCCCTCATCAATACAAAGCCGTTCAGCGCATGAACGGCTGATTTTTTACTACCCTAGCCCAAGTCCTCTATCCCTTAACATTGTTGTAAAAAACTTACAGAAAATTAACAATTATTGCAAATACATTAAAATCTTTGCCTTTCTTAATAGTAATCATTACCATTTGCATTAGTGTTCTTGACATAAATCAAGGGCCCCACTTTTTAACACTCAATTTTCCTCAGAGGGAAAGGGAAAAATTAATGTCTACAAAGTTTGATTTAAATAAGCCGATCACACAGACGGTGCTATTTTCTGCCATGTCTGCTGCCTTAGGCAGTGGTATTGCACTGGCACAGGAGCAAGGGAATGTGCAACAGCTGCCGTCGCTCAACGTTGAAGCGAGCGCAGCGAGCAACTACCAGGTAACGCGCGCCCAATCACGCAAAATGACGGCGCCATTAGTGGATACGCCGCGTACAGTGAATGTGGTGACAGAAGAGCTGATGAAAGACAGAGCAGCCACTTCATTACAAGACGTATTAAGAACCACGCCGGGTGTGACCCTAGGCTCAGGTGAAGGTGGTACGCCCACAGGTGACCGTCCATTTATTCGTGGTTACGAAGCCAGTACCGATATTTTTATTGATGGTGCACGTGACTATGCACGCGGTTCACACGAAACCTTTAACCTAGAATCGGTAGAAGTAGTAAAGGGCCCAAGTTCAGCCTATACAGGCCGTGGTGGTACCGGTGGTAGCATTAACCTCGTGACCAAGAAGCCTCACTTAAACAATGCGATCGAAGGCGGTGTCACCTATGGTAACCGTGGTCAGCATCGTTTAACCTTTGATGGGAATGCAGTCTTAACCGATAGCATCGCCTTCCGCTTAAATGCCATGCGTATGGGTGGTCAGGTGCCCGGTCGTGGTCCGGTCAAGTATGACCGCTGGGGTATTGCTCCGTCTATCGCCTTTGGTTTAGGCACACCAACACGCGCTATCTTAAGCTACTCACATATTGAAAATAACGACACGCCAGACTTTGGTATACCGTATCAAAATTTTCGCCAGCCTGATATGAGCGAGCCATTAAAACCTAACCGTAGTAATTACTACGGCCGTTATGGTGCGGACTTTAGAAAAAATATCTTTGATACGGCAACGATTGAATTAGAGCATGATATTAACGATAGCTTCACCGTACGTAACTTAACGCGCTATGGCCGTAGCTTAAATAAATACCTCTATACTCGCCCAAGCTTTGATAACTGCGGTTCGATGCGTCGTGGTAAATTAGCCCCAGGTCCAAAAGCCCATTTAGCAAGTTGTCGCTCGCTTGATGATAACCTCATGTTCCGACGCGATGATCGTGCTCGTTGGCGCTTAGCGGAGTCACTCATCAACCAAACTGATATTTACGGTGAGTTCAAAACAGGCTCTGTGGAGCACAGCATCAGTGCGGGCTTCGAATTTGCTAAAGAGGATATTTATAACCGTGATACGAGCAAGGTAAAGATCGGCAGAAGTCATGATAACTTCTGGCAGCCTAACCCACACCAAGACTGGGGGCACGTCAACAAAAGCTTTGGTGATAAAAGCAAAGCAGGTGATATCAGGACTAAATCAGTCTATTTATTTGATACCATCACGTTTAATCCAAACTGGTTAGTTAACGCCGGTGTTCGCTTCGATAATTTCAGAGTGCACGATGCGCTTAACAATCAACGTGCCGATCACAATATCGTGAGTTGGCAAGCTGCCTTAATTTATAAACCTGTGGAGTACGGTTCTATCTACTTCTCGTATGCGAGTTCTGCTAACCCGCCAGGTGAAAACTTAGGTCAGGCAGGTGGTGCAGACGGTCCAGCGGGCGCAGCTAAAATCTATGAGGATCTAAAGCCTGAGCGCGCCCACAGCTATGAGTTAGGTACCAAGTGGGATCTACTGAATGAGCGCTTAAGCGTTGCCGCAGCCATCTTTGAAACCCGCAAAAATAATGCCCGTTCATCTGACCTTGATGGTTCGGTACAAAATATCGGTAAGAACCGCGTACGCGGTGTGGAGCTATCGTTTAATGGCTCAATCACCGATAAGTGGAATATTGCGGCCGGTTGGACTTATTTAGATCCTAAGATCCTGGAATACCGTAACGGCAAAAACGTCTTTGATGGCAATCAAACGAAGTTTATCGCCAAACATAGCGCTAATGTATGGACGAGCTATCAGGTACACCCTGCGGTGACCGTCGGTACAGGTATCACCTATGTTGGTAAGCGCTTTGTCGATGACGCCAACACCAAAAAGCTTCCATCGCATCTAGTATGGGATGCCATGGTACGCTGGGATGTGAACAAACATGTTGAGCTACAAGCCAATGTGAACAACATCACTGATACACGTGTCTATGATGCTTCACACGTGGGTATTTTTGCTAACGTCGGCCCTGGCCGTTCCTACACCTTAAATGCTAGATTTAAATATTAATCCTTTTTAGTATTTAAGCTACCACCCACTTTATTTATACTAGAGTGGGTGGTTTTTTTATAGAGTTATACCAATGATTATCGTAATTGAAAATCTACTATCAACCGATGAGCTGAGTATCATTCGACAGCGTTTAGAAAAGGCTAACTGGGAGGATGGTAAAAAAACAGCAGGTTTCCTGGCACAGGATGTTAAGCACAATCTACAACTCAACCCCCAAAGTGAATTAGCCTTAGAACTGGGTGATTTTTTAAGACAAGTCTTGCGTGCCAATCCTAGCTATATTGCCGCTGCCCTCCCCGCTAAAATTCTGCCACCACGCTTTAATCGCTATGAACATAGTGGCACCTACGGCAACCACATTGATAACTCCATTTTCAATCTACCCGAAGGCCAGCAAATGATGCGCAGCGATGTGTCTAGCACCATTTTTTTCAGTGAGCCGGATGAGTATGAGGGTGGTGAGCTGATCATAGAGGATAGCTACGGCAGCCATTCCGTCAAATTAAAAGCAGGTGATATGGTAGTGTATCCTGGCGACAGTTTACACCGCGTGGAACCGGTCACCTCTGGAGTACGCTTTGCCTCATTTTTCTGGGCCCAAAGCATGATTCGCCAAGCCCATCGTCGACGTTTACTGTGGCAATTGGATCAGAGTATTCAGCGACTATCCATGAGCCAAGATGGTAGAGCAGAAGCCATTGCACTCAGTGGCGTTTATCATAATCTGATTCGCGAATGGGCCGAGGTATAGCATGGCCTTAGCCCCCTTAAGCCAAATCCCAGCTGATGTCGTCGCAGTGGACGACTATATTGAGCTGGCCAAAGCACGCATGTCACCACAAGCGTGGGCCTATTTTTCAGGCGGTGTAGCAGATGAGCGTTTATTAGCGGATAATATCCACGCTTGGCATCAATACAGCGTCATGCCCCGTGTATTAAGCGATTTTGATGGAGCCACCACCGCTTTTTCTTTACTTAATAAAACGCATCCCTTTCCGATTTTCTGTGCCCCCATCGCCTATCAACGAATGGCCCATCCCGCTGGTGAACTCGCCTCTGCCCTTGCCGCAGCGGCAATGGAGACACCTTATATTATCAGCATGCAGAGCTCGACCCCACTAGAGCCACTATGTGAGCAGGCGCCGGGTACCAAGTGGTTGCAATGGTATTGGCAAACAGATGAGAGCGCCTCCCAAAAACTCTTGAGTAAAGCGCAAGCACTCGGCATTGAGGCCATTGTCTTAACCGTAGATGCCCCCGTGAATGGCCTTAGAAATCGTGAACAGCGCGCTGGCTTTGCTTTACCAGCTGACATTCAAGCAGTGCTACTGGAGGACTTTGATATACCGCCGCTGCCGCAAGGCGCGCCCGGAGAAAGCCCCATCTTTGGTAGCGGTTTTTTAGCCAATACCCCTAATTGGGACAAGGTAGAGCAGTTTATGGAAAACTGTCCCTTACCCGTGATGCTTAAGGGCATATTACATCCCCTAGATGCGCAAAAAGCCCTTGAAGTCGGTGCGGACGGCATTATTGTGTCCAATCATGGCGCCAGAGTCTTGGATATCTTGCCCCCAACCGCAAGGGTCTTAAAAAGCATCTGTGATCTTATTGACGGGCGCATACCCGTGTTGGTGGATGGCGGCATTCGACGCGGTAGCGACGTATTTATCGCATTGGCTTTAGGTGCTACCGCCGTGATGATCGGCCGTCCCTATCTATATGCCCTCGCCGCAGCTGGTGCTCCCGGTGTGGCGCATGTATTGCATATACTACGGACGGAATTAGAGGTCTGCATGGCACTCAGCGGTTGTACAACCCCGGCGCAAATTAAATCCATCGAGCTGCTCAGCCATTAAGCACCAGCTGATTTGGCACTTAGCAATATAAAGCTTATAATGCCTTATATTTCGGCTAATTACATTGATTTATTTTAAATCAAAACTAGTTATAAGGAGATGATGATGCCTTTTCCACCCTGTCCTCAATGTCAGTCTGAGTTAACGTACCATGACGGTATGCAGCTCGTGTGCCCTGAATGTGCTCACGAATGGTTAGCGTCCGAGCCGGAAGTTGAAGAGGACGATGGTTTGCAGGTCTTTGATGCGCACGGCACGCGACTACAAGACGGTGATGATGTGGTGTTAATTAAGGATTTACGCGTCAAAGGCAGCTCCACCGTGATTAAGCAAGGCACGCGCGTAAAATCCATTCGCTTACAAGCAGGTGACCACAACTTCTCCGGACGCGTCGATGGCCAATCCATGGATTTAAAATCTGAGTTTTTCAAGAAAACTTAAGATTAACAGCCTAAACACATTCAAAGGACCGCTTCTCCCATGAGACCGGTCCTTTTGCTTTTTAATTCAGAAAAACAATAACTAAACAAGGATTAATTATTATTAAAACTTAGTAACACTTGACTTACATCAAACCTCGAACAATAATGATAACGATTCTTATTATGATTAATATTAAGCATGAGGTTTTTGATGCGTTTAAAATTACCGGTACTTATTATTACAGGTGCCATTACTCTTCCCGTCTACTCACAAGACACCACAACTAGCTCAACGCCTGTCATTGAATTGCATGGCATTAATCTACGCGCCACTTCTTACTATACTAATAGTGAAGTTCACGAAGACGATCTTCAGTTAAAAAATGCAGGCGATCCACAGCGTGTCTTGCGTGGGATACCAGGGGTCTTCACCAACCAATTAAGTAATCAACCTGGGATAGAGATTAGTATTCGTGGTTTAAGTGGTTATGGTCGTATTAACACCATGCTTGATGGCGTTCCGCAAACCTTTAAAAACATTGCAAGTCATACCTCATCTGGGAATAGCTTAATCTATGTACATCCTGAACTGCTAGGTGGGATTAATGTGACTCGTGGTGTTGTTAAGGGTGCTCATGGCACTGGCGCACTAGCAGGTGCCGCTAACTTAACAACAATCACTGAGGATGACGTATTGGCTTTTGGTAATACCGGTGGCCTCACTCGAATCCGTTTGGGTAATAATGGCATGCATGCCTCAGGTCTAGCTGCAGTAGGTCATCGTTTTACTGAGGTAGGTGGAGAGGATGGTACGCTCAGTATCATCGCAGCAGGTGCTTACAAAAATGAAGGTAACTATAAAACGGGTAATGGCACTAAATTAGACTCCGCCAATTCCTCAGCTAGCTCACCTAAAGGTGGTTTAGTTAAAATGCGCTTCAAACCTAATGAAAGACACCAGCTTGACTTAGGTACTGTTTGGTATAGAAATACATTTAGCAACTCTAACTACGAATGGGACGTAGATAATACCACTGTCACTGCGGATTATGCCTACACTCCTAATAATCCACTAATCTCACTACAAGCACATGCCTACTACAATGAAACCGTGCTGGATTATGCCGATCACATTGGCGGCACCTATGCCGGTAGACGTATTGATAATGAAACTTGGGGTATCAATGTCACCAATGACTCCCTCTTATCAGTGCTTGACCAATACGACTTATTACTTAGCTATGGACTAGCATGGGATCATAATAGCTTTATTCCTAAGAAAAACCGTGGCGGCAACCATCCTGGAAAAATCGACAAAGGCAGTGTGTTTACTGATCTACAATGGAAAATTGGCCAAGCCACCTTATTAGCGGGTCTTCGCTATGACCACTATCGTCTCAATGGCTATCGACCTCCGTACAATGCCGGCATCGCTGGTTGTCCAGCTGGCGGTCCCACATGTGGAGATACTTGGGAGCACAACTCAGATGGTAAAGTACTGCCAAGCATTGGCTTCCAGTATGACTTAACAGATAACTGGAGCTTATACGGTATGTACTCTCATACCTACCGTCCTCCAACCACACATGAAGTGTTCTATGCTGGAACACCTTTCGGTGATGGTATAGGTAATGGACAAAGTAATAACTTAGCACTTAAGGGTGAAACCAGTGATGGCTTTGACGTTGCTATTTCTTATCAAAATAACAATGTATTCCTAGACAAAGATAGTCTGCACTTCCGCCTTGGTTATTTTAATAATAGAGTAAAGGATTATATCTTCAATGATTTTGGTCCAGTGGCAGGTCTACCTTATGACACCATTATGTGGGTCAACTCTAAAGAAGATGTTCGCATAAGAGGTGCAGAGATAACCTTAGGCTACGATGCGCGTGTAGCCTATATAAACTTTTCTTACTCTCATAGTAAATTAACTAACCAACCAATTGGTTTTGGTACAGGTATTAATGGTGGTGCTGCGAGCTTAGCGCCTGATACTTATTGGACCATTGACCTAGGCACACGACTACTTAATGAGCGTCTTAACTTAGGTACTCAGATCCGCTATGTGAGCAGCAGTAAAGCAGCCGCTGGACAGTTTACTGATAATTCCTATTGGAGAGATTTACCAGGCTATACACTAGTGGATCTCTATGCCAATTTCAAAGTTAACAAGCATCTCGATATCTTTGCGAATATTGACAACCTCACTGATAGAAACTATGGCTACGCAGGTTCTATGAACTACGACACCTTATCCGGTCGTGGCCGAACCTTCAGCGCTGGTATTCAAGCTCGTTTCTAAGCTCTATTTAATATACAGCCACTTTCAAGCATACGCTAGGAAGTGGCTTTTTCTCTTTATTTATTAATAACTTTATGCAACGCTTTTTTTATCCTTTTTTTAGACTAATGAGATTGTGCACACAAAACAAAGCGGGTGTTTTTGGTATTGCACAATTCATTTTTGTCCTGCTGCTAAGCTTAGCTGGACTAGCCATTTCCATTCGTATGATTCGATGGAGTAACGATTTTTATAATGCGCTTCAGGAAATTAATGGTGAAGAAATTGTTCATCAAATCGGTATTTTCGTCGTTCTTGTGCTATCTAGTGCAGCACTGCATCTCATTGGCAAATACATACAAAATCTATTAGAAATACGCTGGCGGAAACTACTTACAACCTCAATCACTAACCGCTGGCTCAGTGGTCATAAGCATTGGTATCTCAAACTAGACTCAAATTCTGACATTGTAGATAACCCTGAACAACGTATTGCCGAAGACTGTAAGATTTTTATCAATCTGACTGTGACACAAGTACATGCATTAATCATGGCCATCATCTCCGTCATATCGTACTTTTCTGTTTTATGGTCTTTATCTACTTTTGCTCTTTCTTTTAATGTCTTTGGCTATGTGGTAGAAATTCCTCGTTATATGGTGTGGGCTGCACCACTTTATGTTTTGATTTCAAGTGGTGTTACGCATTTTCTCGGCTCCCCGTTAAGAAACTTAACAGTACAGCAACAGCGACGTGAAGGAGACTTTCGCTATGCTCTTACTCATGTACGTGACTCCAGTGAAGCTATCGCACTACAGCGTGGTGAAAAGCAAGAGCAAAAGCATCTGCAAGCATTATTTAAAGCAATCGAAACAAATTGGCGTCAACTCAACGTGCGCAATCTGATTTTAGGTTGTTTTACACGACCCTATTATCAAACCGTACTCAGAATTCCCATGTTCTTAGCTCTACCCGCATTTATTGCTGGAAAAGTAAGCTTAGGCGGTCTCATGCAATTGGCAAGTGCCTTCACCAATGTAGTAACTACCTTGTCTTGGTTTATTTTCTCTTACCAAGATTTGGCCGAATTAGCGGCATCTACTCGCCGTCTTGATCAATTACTCAAAAAACTCAATCATAACACGGTAAATGATTCAGACTATGCACACCAGGAGGATGGGTATTTATCAATTACAAACTTGCAACTATATACTCCAACGAAAGAACCCTTATTATTCGTAAAATCTCTCAACGTCAAACCTGGTGAGCGCATTTGGCTACAAGGAAATTCCGGTATTGGCAAAAGTACCCTATTAAAGTCCATTGCCGGTTTATGGCCTTATACCAAGGGTAATGTGCATTATCCAAGTCACCAGCAAAGTCTTTACCTACCCCAGACCCCCTATATTCCTAAACAAGGAATTCTCGCTGCTTTATGTTATCCCAACGCTAAAGAAAGTCTGAGTCTTGATGAAGCCAAGCAATTGCTAGATGCCGTTGGCCTCCCTCATCTGATCGAAAAACTTTCACTTTCGAAAGAAGAGCAACAAGCAACATTAAATGCCTTATCCGGTGGTGAACGACAACGTCTAGCCCTAGCAAGAGCAGTTTATCTAGCACCTAAATGGCTATTCCTCGACGAGGCAAGCAGCGCCCTAGATGCTGAAAGTGAAGCAAAAATACTGACTATGCTTAGCGAACAGCTCCTAGAGAGTGCCATTATTTTACTCTCGCACCATAAACCACATGGCTTCGACTATGAACGCCATATTTTATTCCGTTCGGACTCCGCATCCTCTACAGAGTCTGTAACAGAAAGCCCAAATTATTGTTAAATTTTAAAAAGGATTATAAATGTCTGAACAATCTGAATTACTAAAACATTTACAGCAATTACTACGTAGCAAACGCAGCGCCTCTTTTGCTACCCTGACCAACCAGGGAGAACCTTTTGTTTCTATGGTTCCTTTTGCAATTGACACACAACACGCACATTTTGTGATCCATATTAGTGAGTTTGCAGCTCATACACGTTATTTATTGCAGCGTCCAACGGCATCATTGATGTTATGCACTAGCGAAGAGGAAGATAAACCAGTCCATGATTTATCGCGAGTTACTTTTCAAGTTAATGCGATCGCCCAAGAACGTGGCACAACAAGTTGGGCGTATTATCGTGATGTGTATTTAAACCGCTTCCCTGATGTCGAGTTCATGACTCATTTTAAAGACTTCAATTTCTTTGCTTTAGAAATCACTCGAATCAGACAAGTGGCTGGTTTTGGAGCAGCAAAGACACTCGATGTTAGCGAAGTACAATCATTGATTAAAACGCTCTAACTACTTTAAACGACAAACGGCCCCGAATCCTTATCAGACTCGGGGCCGTTTTTATACCTACACAGAAAGAGCGCCGTAGCGCCCTATCCTAGTAATTAAAACTTCAAGGAAGCATCAATTACCTGCACACACAGTGCCATTAAGCCGCCTGGTAGGATACCTAACACAATAATTAATAAATTATTAACCGATAAGATACCCTCACGGAAAGTCATTGGCGCACTTAAAGCAGGTGCATCAGCCGCCGGCTCATCAAAGTACATTACCTTTACCACTCGTAAGTAGTAGAAGGCACCGATTAGGGACAGCAACACCGCTAATACTGCTAACCAAATATGACCGGCATTAACCGTTGCCTGCAATACAGCTAATTTAGCGTAGAAGCCAACTAAGGGTGGAATACCGGCAAGTGAGAACATCAGAATCAAGACGCCAAAGGCTAACCACGGACTACGACGGTTAAGCCCCTTGAAGTCAGCAATTTCCTCAGACTCAAAACCCGCACGGCTTAGAATCAGAATAATACCAAAGCTCGCCAATGTCGTGAGCACATACGTCACCATATAGAATAAGGCCGTACCATAGGCACCACTACTCACCTGACCATTAGCATCCACACCGGAAAGCAAGCCTAAGAGCACAAAGCCGATATGCGAAATGGTTGAGTAACCCAATAGACGCTTAAAGTTCGTTTGCATCAAAGCAGTGATATTACCAATGGCGAGTGATAGTACCGCCATAATGATCAACATCGGCTGCCAACTGATAGCGACATCATTTAGTGTCTCGATCAGTACCCGCAAGGTCATCGCCAAGGCCGCTAATTTAGGAGCCGAACCGATGGTTAGCGCCACCGCTGTCGGTGCCCCTTGATACACATCAGGCACCCACATATGGAACGGTACCGCACCTAATTTAAAGGCAATACCTGACACCACAAAGACCAAACCAAGTAGCAACACAGATAACTGCGCTTCACCACTCTGTAGTACTTGCATAATCGTCGCTAGGTGAATCGCCCCGGTCGCACCGTAGATAAGCGAAATACCATACAGCATAATACCTGAAGCAAGTGAACCTAGAATAAAGTACTTCATCGCCGCTTCCGCACTACTTAGCGAATCACGACGCAAGGCCACCAAGGCGTAGAGTGATAAGGACATCAACTCTAGACCCAAGTAAATGGTCAGCGTACTGGCTGCTGAGATCATCACGAATTGACCTAATAAACAGAATAAGGCCAAGGCGTAAAACTCACCGCCGGCCACCATGCTGCGGTCAATTAAGTACTGACGGCTGTAAATTAAGGTCACCAGCACCGCAATCGTGGTACCAACTTTTAAGAAATGGCTAAGTGCATCGGCTATATACATTTGGTAGAAGGTAGTGCCTGCAACACCAGAACTCCACTGGAATAGCACGACCACTAAGACCAACAGTAGCGATAGCAAACTGCTGTAGTAGGACAGCACGCTGTCCTTACTGCGAGCAAAGGCATCGATCAACAACACACCCATTGCCAAGAGACATAGAAGAATCTCCGGCAAGGCCATGGCGAAATTAAATTGATTTTCTATCATTGTTCTAACCTACAGTTTGGATTGTGCAATCTGTTCCAGCAAATGCTGAACTGATACATGCATGACATCAGTAAATGGTTTCGGATGAATACCCATATACAACACAAAGATTGCAAACAGACCTAAGACCAAAAATTCACGCTTATCAAGATCAAGCATTTTGGCTACCTCAGGATTTGTCACCGGACCATAAGCCACGCGTTTAACCATCCAGAGCGAATAAGAGGCACTTAAAATCAATGACGTTGCTGCCAATAAGCCGACCCAGAAGTTGAAGTCAATCGCCGCTAGAATCACGTAGAACTCACCCACGAAACCTGAAGTTGCGGGTAGACCGCTATTGGCCATTGAGAACAGTACAAAGAAGGTCACAAACTTAGGCATGACCTTGACCACACCACCGTAAGCCGCAATTTCTCGGCTGTGTAAACGGTCATAGAGCACACCGATACACATAAACATAGCGCCTGACACAAAACCGTGGGAGATCATTTGTACAATAGCACCCTCAATACCTGCTTCGCTAAAGAGGAAGGTACCTAAGACCACAAAGCCCATATGAGCCACTGAGGAATAAGCCACGAGCTTCTTCATATCATCTTGTACAATCGCCACCAAACCGATGTAGATCAGCGCAATCAGTGCTAACACGATCATTAACCAGCCCATTTCCTGACTAGCGTCCGGGGCAATCGGTAAAGAGAAGCGAAGGAAACCGTAGGCACCTAGCTTCAACATAATGGCCGCTAACACAATCGAACCACCGGTCGGCGCTTCAACGTGCGCATCTGGTAACCAGGTATGCACCGGCCACATAGGTACTTTCACTGCAAAGGCGGCAAAGAGCGCAAAGAAGATGAATAACTGCTCATTCATCGTCAATGGCAAGGCATGCCAAGCGGCAATATCGAAGGTACCTGCCTGGAGGTACAGATAGATGAAAGCAACTAAGGTTAATAAGGAACCTAATAAAGTATAGAGGAAGAACTTAAAGGCTGCGTACACACGATTCGGACCACCCCATACACCGATAATGATATACATCGGAATCAGGGTTGCCTCAAAGAATACGTAGAACAATAAGCCGTCCAAGGCAGCAAAAACACCAACCATCAAGCCCGATAAAATCAGGAATGCTGCCATGTACTGTGCTACTCGGTCAGTAATGACCTTCCACCCAGCAATCACCACCATAATGGTAATAAAGGCGGTTAACAGTACAAACCAAATGGAAATACCGTCTACACCCAGGTGATAATGTGCTGTAAAGGCTGAAATCCAGCGCACATTTTCAACGAACTGCATTTCTGCAGTAGTAGAGTCAAAGCCAAAGATCAGTGGCAAGGTGACTAAGAAGCTGACAATTGCACCAATCAAAGCCATTTGCTTGGTGTACTCTGCTCGCTCGTCACGACCGAATACGAGTACAAAAATACCGGCAATGATCGGTACAAAAATCGATAAGGAAAGCCAAGGAAATGTTGTCATCTTATCGCACCACTACAAAGAAAGAGATTAAAACAATAATACCCACCAACATGGAGAAGGCGTAATGGTATACGTAACCGGACTGGAGCTTGCGGCTAAGCGAGGCAATTAAAGCAACCGCTTTAGTACTGCCATTGATGATAAAGCCATCAATCACACCCTTATCACCACCTTTCCAGAAGCCTTGACCGAGCGCGCGAGCGCCACGAGCAAAGACATTTTCATAGACCCAGTCAACATAGTATTTATTTTCCAAAATACGGTTAATACCGGATAAGGAGTGGTAGATTTTGCCCGGCGTAGCTGGACTGACCACGTAAAGGAATAGGGCCACCACAAAACCGGCCACCACTAACCAGAACGGTAAGGTCATAAAGGCATGTAAGCCGTACTCAAGCCAACCATGGAAAGTCGCAGCAATATCTGCCATCGCAGGATGAGCTGCCGCATCCACGTAGATCACGTTCTTGAAGAAATCACCGAACAGCATCGGCTCAATCACCCAGGCACCGATCAACACCGATGGAATCGCTAATACCACTAAAGGTACAGTCACCACCCATGGTGATTCTTTAGGCTTCTCATTTTTCTCAAAACGATGCTCCGCATCCGCCGGCAAGTCCTCATAACGCTCCTTACCGTGGAATACTAAGAAGTACAGTCGGAACGAATACAAGGAAGTAACGAACACGCCAATCAGCACGCAGTAGTAGGCAAAGTTCGCACCCCAGATATTGGCCGCACCGGCCGCTTCGATAATATGCTCTTTGGAGTAGTAGCCTGAGAAGAATGGCGTACCCACCAGGGCTAAGGTACCTAATAAGAAAGTAATCCAAGTAATTGGCATGTACTTACGAATACCGCCCATGTAGCGAATATCTTGATTATGGTGCATACCGATAATCACCGAACCAGCGCCTAAGAACAGTAAGGCCTTAAAGAAAGCGTGCGTCATCAGGTGGAAGACTGCCACGCTGTAAGCCGAAGCACCCAGTGCCACCGTCATATAACCTAACTGCGACAAGGTAGAGTAAGCCACCACACGTTTGATATCGTTTTGAATCAAACCGAGTAGACCGAGGAACAAGGCACCGATAGCACCCACCACAATCACTAAGGATAGCGCAGTATTAGATAGCTCAAAGATGGGTGAGAAGCGAGCCACCATAAAGATACCCGCTGTCACCATAGTGGCCGCGTGAATCAATGCAGAAATCGGTGTTGGACCCTCCATCGAGTCAGGTAACCATGCATGTAAAGGTACTTGCGCAGACTTACCCATGGCACCGATAAATAAGCAGATAGCAGCAACCGTGACCAAAGACCAATCCGTACCCGGGAAGCTGGTATATGACAAGATGCTAGCACTATCAAACACCTGATCATAATTTAAGCTACCGGTGTAGGCAAAGAGTAAACCAATACCTAAGATGAAACCAAAGTCACCCACACGGTTCACAATAAATGCCTTCATATTAGCGAAAATCGCCGTCGGTCTTTCGTACCAGAAACCGATTAAGAGATAAGACACTAAACCAACTGCCTCCCAACCGAAGAATAGCAACAGCATATTATTTGCCATCACTAACATCAGCATGGAGAAGGTAAAGAGTGAAATGTAGCTAAAGAAGCGCTGGTAGCCAGGATCGTCCACCATATAACCGATGGTATAAATATGCACCATCAGTGAGACCGAGGTAACCACCACCATCATCGTGGCCGTTAGCGAATCCACTAAAAAGCCGATTTCAATCGGAATATGTCCGATCACGGTCCAAGTGTAGATAGTCCCGTTGAAATAGGCATCGTGCGCAATCACCTGCCATAAGACATAAAGTGATGCCACAGCGGAAAACGCTACTAAGGCAATGGTAATACCATGCGCACCGGCACGCGTGACTTGACGCCCGAAAAAACCGGTACCAAATAGACCCGCTAGCACGGAACCCAGTAAGGGCGCCAATGCAATGGCGAGTAAGAGGATTGGAGATAATGTTGATTCCATGATTTACCCCCTACCCTTGTAGACGACCAATGTCGTCAACGTTAATTGAATTAATCTTACGGAATAGCATAACAAGAATGGCCAAACCGATTGCCGCTTCAGCCGCCGCAACAGTTAAGACAAAGAAAACAAAGATTTGCCCTGCCGTTTCCGGTAAACCATCAGGTCCCGGATGCCATTGAGAAAAGGCCACGAAGTTCATATTGACCGCTAATAATAGCAACTCAATCGACATCAAAATCCCAATCATGTTACGGCGATTTAAGAAAATCCCGAAAACCCCAATAGCAAACAGCACAGCGCCGAGTATTAAATAATGCGCTAAACTCAAGGTCATTTGCTTTCTCCCTCTTGGACTTCAACTGCAGCCACCGTGCGAGGCTCAGACTCGGAAGCCATACTCACGATACGTAAACGATCCTTAGGATCGGCTTTTAACTGATCACTCACATTAGTGTATTTGCGATTCTTACGTTCGCGTAAGGTAATACCTACCGCTGACACCATACCCACTAATAATACCAAGGCACCGACCTGAATCGCATAGCTATATTCAGCATACATAGCGATACCGATCTGTACCACGTTGTTGTAGGATTGAGGTAAAGAAACCGCAATTGGTGCGCCTGTACCCAAATAAACCGCCGCTAACACGGAGGCGATTTCCAACACCATCACACCGCCAACCACTAAACCGAGTGGCAGGTAGGTACGGAAACCTTGACGTAAACTCTCGGGTACCACATCAATCATCATCACCACAAAGAGGAACATCACCATCACCGCACCGACATAAATAATAATCAACAATAAACCGAGGTATTCGGCACCGATTAAAATCCACAGCATCGACGCAGAGAAAAAGGTCAACATCAGGTGCAAGGCAGCAACCACCGGACTACGTGCTAACACCACACGGGCGGCAGCAACAATGGCAATAAAAGCCAGAATATAAAAAAGAACTGTCGAAAAAACCATGATCTCCACCTATTAGCGATACGGCGCATCTGCTTCGCGACGCTTGGCAATTTCGTCCTCATAACGATCGCCCACCGCAAGCAACATGTCTTTAGTGAAGTACAAATCACCGCGCTTCTCGCCGTGATACTCGTGAATATGCGTCTCAACAATGGAGTCAACCGGGCAACTTTCCTCGCAGAAACCGCAGAAAATGCACTTGGTTAAGTCAATGTCATAACGTGTGGTACGGCGCGTACCGTCTTCACGTTCATGCGACTCAATGGAAATCGCCATGGCTGGACAGACCGCCTCACATAATTTACAGGCAATACAACGTTCTTCCCCGTTTGGGTAACGACGCAAAGCATGCAAACCGCGGAAACGAGGCGACATCGGCGTTTTCTCGTAAGGATACTTAAGGGTGAACTTCGGCTTAAAGAAATAGCTACCAGTCAGCATCATCCCTTTGAGTAACTCGGTCAGCATAAAGCTGTTCATAAAGCGTTTCAACTTGCTCATAATCTCACCCTTAATTCCAAATACTTAATGGTGTTTGCATCCAAATTGCCACCACAAAAAACCAAATTAAGGTTAACGGAATAAATACCTTCCAACCTAAACGCATAATCTGGTCATAGCGGAAGCGTGGGAAGGAGGCACGGAACCACACAAATAGCGACACCACGCAGAAGGTCTTAATACCTAACCACAACCAACCAGGTACCCAGGTAAATGGAACCATATCCAATGGCGCCGACCAACCGCCCAAGAAGAAGATTGAGCATAAGGCCGACAATAAGATCATATTGGCGTACTCGGCTAAGAAGAACATCGCAAAGCCCATACCCGAATATTCCACCATGTGCCCGGCCACAATTTCCGATTCACCCTCTACCACGTCAAATGGGTGACGGTTAGTTTCCGCCACAATTGAGATGATATAAACAATAAATAAAGGGAATAAGGGAATAAAGTTCCATGATAAGAAGGTCACGCCTTTATCAGCAAAAAAACCGCTCGTTTGCTGAAGTACGATACCGTTCATATTCATGGTGTCGGAAACGAGAATGATGGTCACCAACACAAAGGTCAGCGATAACTCATAAGAAATCATTTGTGCCGATGCACGCATCGCACCTAAAAAAGGATACTTAGAGTTAGAGGCCCAACCTGCGAAAATCACACCGTACACACCCAATGCGGTAATCGCCACAATATATAAAATACCGGCGTTAACATTAGCCAACACGGCTTCTGGACCAAACGGCACCACGGCCCAGGCCGCTAATGCGGGCACTAAGGTCATAATTGGCGCCAAGATGTACATCACCTTGTTGGCTTTGGCCGGGACGATCACTTCCTTGGTCAATAGCTTAAGCACGTCAGCAAAAGGCTGTAATAGACCACCAGGGCCTACCCGGTTAGGACCGCGACGCACGTGCATATAACCAATCATGCGGCGTTCCCACAGGGTTAAAAACGCCACACAGATAATAATCGGCAGTGCGATCACGAGGATCAGAATAATCGTCCACAGCACCATCCATAGGGTTTCACCAAGTAAATTGCTACCCCATGCATTGAGCGCTGCTACACCATCAGTAAACCATGCCCAAATATTCGTATTCATTAGACCTTCTCCACTGAAAGTTGGACAAATGCACCACCTAAGACAGCGGTTTGCTCAAAGCCCAGCGGCACACTGACCGTATTATCAGCCAATTGCGCTTGCAACTGCACTGGCAACACAACTTCGCCCCTATTGCTCTTAACGCGCACCTGATCACCCTCAACCACGGCTAAATTAGCCATCATGGCAGCGTTTAGACCGGCCACTGGCGCCGCCGTCTGCTTTTGTAAGGCAGGTGCACGACGTACTATCGCATCGCTTCGATAAATCGGTAGATTAGCCACTCGTTCAAAAGCATTAAGCGCTACATTTGGATTATACGGTTCTGCCTTCACCTCGTTATTGAAGCTACCGGTATAGTTCTGAGCTAAAACCGCATCACGTACAGCCTCTGAGCTTTCCGCATCAAAGTCAGCCAGTTTTAGTAAATTACCTAAGACGCGTAATACCTTCCAGGCTGGGCGGCTATTGCCCAATGATGGCACCACGCCTTTGAAGCTCTGGGCACGTCCCTCAGCATTAATAAAGGTACCGGAAGTCTCAGTAAAAGGACCAACCGGCAGCATAATTTTGGCCCATTGCTTTGCATCTGACTGATAAGAAGTCAGGGCAATGGTAGCGGCCTTACTGAAAATCTCACGCGCTCGAATCGGATCCTCAAAATCCAAGCTCTCCGCATGCAACACCACATAGGCGCTTAGCGGATTCTTCATCATCTGCGCGGCATTCATACCGTTTTGCTGCGGCGTCGCCCCGGCAACCGAAGCACCCACGTGGTTAGCACCACGCGTTAAATAGCCTAATGGCGCTGCTAAAGCCTCTGCTAACACATGGCTATGGGCCAAGACATTACTGGCCGATGACTTACTTAAGACACCGTTACCCATAAACACAGCTGGCTTTTTACCCGCTAATAAAATAGCGGCAATCTGATTGATTGGATCCTGCTCGTCAAGCTCTGCACCGCCTTTCAGCTGCGCTACCGCCTTGGCGATATTATCAATAGCAGCGCATAACTGGCTTGGTGCCACCGTTAAACGGGCCGCCACCGGGAATAATGGATCCTCGCCATTACTATCAAGTAAGACGATACGTGCACCGGCCTTTGCCGCTTGGCGTAAACGCTGTGCAAATAATGGATGATCTTGACGTAAATTACTGTCAACCACTAACACACCGTCTAAGTGATTCAACTCAGCAATCGGCATACCCAACCATGGGGTACCCTCTAAGGCCTTATCAATGTTCTCGTCGCCTAAACGTAAGCGGCTATCGATGTTGTTAGAGCCTAGACCACGCACAATACGGCTTAATAAGGTCATCTCCTCGAGTGTAGAGTACTCGGCAGCAAATGCACCGATGCTATCCACGCCCTGTTGCTCATTGACATTTTGTAAAAGCTCAGCGGCTGCTAATAATGCCTCTTCCCAACTCGCTTCACGCCAAACACCGTCACTACCCTTAAGCATCGGTGTGGTTAAACGATCCTCGGCGTATAGACCCTCATAAGAGAAGCGATCCTTATCGCTAATCCAGCACTCGTTAACCGCTTCATTTTCAAATGGCACCACACGTAGCACGCGGTCATTTTTCACCTGTACCACAAGATTTGCACCCACGCTATCGTGCGGGCTGACCGAGCGACGACGTGCTAATTCCCAGGTGCGCGCCTGATAGCGGAAGGGCTTAGAGGTTAAGGCACCGACTGGGCAGAGATCGATCATATTACCCGATAACTCGGAGCTGACCGCCTTGCCCAGGAAGGAAGTAATCTCTGCGTGCTCACCGCGATTTAACATACCTAGTTCCATCACCCCGGCCACCTCTTGGCCAAAGCGAACACAACGCGTACAGTGAATACAGCGGCTCATCTCCTCAGCCGAGATTAGCGGACCCATTGATTTGTGGAACACCACCCGCTTTTCTTCTTGGTAGTGACTGGCATCATAACCGTAGCCCACGGCTAAATCCTGTAACTGACACTCACCGCCCTGGTCACAGATTGGGCAATCAAGGGGGTGATTGATTAATAAAAACTCCATCACCGCCTGCTGTGCAGCTAATGCCTTTGGTGATTTCGTATGGACAACCATACCCTGTGTCACCGGTGTGGCACATGCCGGTAATGCCTTAGGCGCTTTCTCGACCTCGACTAAGCACATACGGCAGTTGGCGGCGATAGATAATTTTTTGTGATAACAAAAATGTGGCACATAAAGACCCAGTTCGGTCGCAGCGTGCATAACAAAGCTGCCCTCAGGAACGGATACTTTCTTGCCGTCAATGGTAAGTTCAACCATGGTACAAACCTATTAAATATACGGCGCTACCAAACATTGCTTATTATCAATGTGGTACGCGAACTCATCACGGAAATGTCTCAAGAAACCCTGCACCGGCATTGCTGCCGCATCACCAAGGGCACAAATGGTACGGCCCATGATATTACCGGCAATACGCTCCAGCTCATCCAGATCCTCAGGACGACCCTCACCATGCTCAATACGGTGCACAATACGCCATAACCAACCCGTACCCTCACGACAAGGGGTACATTGGCCGCAGCTCTCATGCTGGTAGAAATACGACAGACGCAATAATGAACGCACCATACAGCGACTATCGTCCATCACCGTTACGGCACCGGAACCCAACATCGAACCGGCCTTGGCGATGCTGTCGTAGTCCATAGTACAGTCCATCATGATATCAGCCGGCAACACCGGCGCACTCGAACCACCGGGGATCACGGCCTTGAGCTTAGCGCCATTACGCATGCCGCCTGCAATCTCTAATAGCTTGCTAAATGGTGTTCCCATCGGAATCTCATACACACCTGGTCGCTCAATATCACCGGTGATAGAAAATAGCTTGGTACCGCCATTGTTTGGTTTACCGAGCTCTAAGTACTGCTGACCGCCCATTGCTAAAGCATAAGGCACACTGGCAAAGGTCTCGGTATTGTTAATCGTGGTCGGCTTACCGTAAACACCATAATTCGCAGGGAATGGTGGTTTAAAGCGTGGCTGACCCTTTTTACCCTCAAGTGACTCAAGTAAAGCAGTCTCCTCGCCACAAATATAGGCACCGTAACCGTGGTGTGCATGCAGTTGGAAACTAAAATCACTGCCGAGGATATTATCACCTAAGAAACCGTGAGCTCGCGCCTGCTCTAGCGCCTCTTCAAAACGCTCATAGACCTCGAAAATCTCACCGTGAATATAGTTATAGCCAACACTCGCACCCATGGCAAAACCGGCAATAATCATGCCCTCAATTACCGCATGGGGGTTAAAGCGCAGAATATCACGATCCTTAAACGTTCCCGGCTCACCCTCGTCCGAGTTACAGACGACGTACTTTTGACCGAGGTAGTTTTTAGGCATAAAGCTCCACTTTAAGCCCGTCGGGAAACCTGCACCGCCGCGACCGCGTAAGGATGAGAGTTTAAGCTCATTAATCACCGTGTCCTGATCTAACTGACCGGCACAGATTTTGCGCAATACCTCGTAACCGCCACGGGCCATATAGCCCTCAATACCCCAGTTATGACCGTCTAAACCCTTGAGAATCTGTGGGTTAATATGACGATTATGAAATATCATACTGCTGGATAAATCACCGCCCGGATTGGGCTCCAGTCCGCCGCTATACTTTTGGATAATACGTTCTAAACCCATGACGCTTAACCCTCACTTTGAATATCGGCTAACAACTCATCAATACGCTCTTTGCTCATGCGCACGCACATATGATGGTTATTAATTAATAAAACGGGGGCATCACCACAGGCGCCCTGACACTCACTCTCTTGGAGCGTGATTAAGCCGTCAGGCGTCGTTTCACCAATGGCAATACCTAATTTTTCGCTGATGTAATGCGCAGTTTTTTCACCATCTCTTAAGGCGCAAGGCAAGTTGGTACAGACGGTTAGTTTGTACTTACCTACCGGCTTTAATTCATACATATCGTAGAAGGTGGCGACCTCTTGCACCGCAATTGTCGGCATGCCTAAATACTCGGCAACGTCAACGATGACTTCATCGGAGACCCAGCCTTTTTCCTCTTGGGCAATGCGCAAAGCGGCCATAACTGCTGATTGACGTTGATCGGCAGGATACTTTGCCAACTCCTTGTCAATCTTTTTATAAGCCTGTTCAGAAAGCAACATGTTAATTTCCTGTAATTCGTTGATGCTATGAAGCACTGGCTTCCTAGCGGTCAATCTCACCAAATACAATATCCTGGGTACCGATAATGGTTACCGCATCCGCCAACATATGACCACGCGACATCTCGTCTAAGCCTTGTAAGTGCACAAAGCCCGGGGCACGGATTTTGAGACGATATGGCTTATTGGCGCCATCAGAAATCATATAAATACCGAACTCACCCTTAGGATGCTCAACCGCTGCGTATGCTTCACCCTCAGGTACAGGGAAACCCTCTGAGAATAACTTGAAGTGGTGAATCAACTCCTCCATACCGGTCTTCATCTCAAGACGCTTAGGTGGGGTGATTTTATTGTCCTCGTACATGACAGGGCCTGGATTATCACGCAACCACTGTACACATTGCTTGATGATTTTGGTACTTTCGCGTAACTCCGCAATACGGCATAAGTAACGGTCATAACAGTCACCGTTAACCCCGACCGGGATATTAAAATCTAACTCATCATAGACGGCATAGGGCTGCTTACGACGAATATCCCACTCCACGCCAGAACCGCGCAGCATCACCCCGGTAAAGCCCTTATTGAGGGCGCGCTCAGGGGTCACAATACCGACATCGACCAAGCGCTGCTTCCAAATACGGTTATCGGTCAACAGCGTCTCGTACTCATCAATCGCCGATGGATAGTAATCGACAAAGGCCTCAATAAAGTCAAGCATAGAGCCTTCACGCCACTCGTTAAGACGCTTCATATCGCGTACGCTACGGTACTTCGAGTCAATCTCGTGCTTAGGCATGCTATCAGGCAGATCACGATATACACCACCGGGACGATAGTAGGCGGCATGCAAACGCGCACCGGACACTGCCTCATAGCAGTCCATCAGGTATTCGCGATCACGGAAAGCGTATAAGAACACCGCCATTGCGCCCACGTCTAGTGCATGCGAACCGATAGACATCAAGTGGTTAAGAATACGGGTAATCTCATCGAACATGGTACGGATGTACTCAGCACGCTTAGGTAATTCGATACCCAATAGCTTTTCTACCGCCATACAATAGGCGTGCTCATTAACCATCATGGAGACGTAGTCTAAACGATCCATATATGGGAGCGCCTGTACATAAGTACGCTGCTCGGCTAATTTCTCAGTACCGCGGTGTAATAAACCAATATGCGGGTCCGCTCGTAAAATCACCTCACCATTAAGCTCAAGAATCAAGCGTAAAACGCCGTGAGCGGCCGGGTGCTGCGGACCGAAGTTTAAGGTATAACTTTTAATATCTGCCATAATTACTCTCGCCCTGCTCCATAACCCTCTTCGCGAATGACTCGCGGTGTAATCTCGCGATTTTCAATCGACACAGGCTGATAGACCACACGCTTTTGCTCAGGGTCGTAAATCATCTCAACATGACCAATCACCGGGAAGTCCTTGCGGAAAGGGTGACCGATAAAGCCGTAGTCGGTCAAAATGCGGCGTAGGTCGGGGTGACCCTCAAACACAATACCAAATAAGTCAAAAGCCTCACGCTCAAACCAGTTAAGACTGTTCCAGATATTGACTAAGCTAGGTACGGAGGGGAAGTCGTTATCCTGCGGGAAGGTGCGCACACGTAAGCGCCAATTATGCTTGACTGATAATAAATGCAAAACCACCGCAAAACGCCCTGGGAACTGACTAGGCTGCTCGGAGGGCATCGCATCCACAGGCTCTAAGGCCACATCTAAATCAGCAGTAGCCTCTGTTGGCAACAATGGTTGATTATCCTCAGGCGCAACCGATACCCCACCATAGGTTAAATAGTCCACACCACAGAGGTCAATCGCTTGCTGGAACGCTAGCTCCTCGTGCTCATGCAGCATCGAACAGGTCTGCACCCAATGCTCGGGCGCCACGGTCAAGGTCAGCTCACCAGCGTAGGCTACAATCTGAGCCTGCTCGCCTAACAGCTTGACTAAGGTGTGATGTAATTTCTCTAAACGCGTCATCTCAGCCTCCTACGCCTCACGAGCGATCGTCTTTTGATGACGAATTTTATTTTGGAGCTGTAATAAGCCGTAAATCAAGGCCTCTGCGGTTGGCGGACAACCTGGCACGTAAATATCAACCGGCACTACGCGGTCACAGCCACGCACCACAGAGTATGAGTAGTGGTAGTAACCACCACCATTAGCACAGGAACCCATGGACACCACCCAACGTGGCTCAGCCATCTGGTCGTATACCTTGCGTAGCGCAGGTGCCATTTTATTACACAAAGTACCGGCAACAATCATCACATCGGACTGACGCGGACTGGGACGGAAAATAATCCCGAATTGGTCCATATCATAACGTGCCGCACCAGCGTGCATCATCTCTACCGCACAACAGGCCAAACCGAAGGTCATCGGCCACATCGAACCCGTCTGGTACCAGTTCATCACCGCATCCACGGAGGTAACCAGAAAGCCCTTTTCTTTTAATTGAGTTTGTTCAGACATTTATCTACCCTTCTCTGAAAATTAATCCCAATCTAGCGCACCCTTTTTCCACTCGTAGATAAAGCCAACCGTAAGAATGACTAAAAACACGACCACTGTGGAGAAACCGACTAAGCCAACTTGCTGATTGGCAACCGCCCATGGGAATAAAAAGGCAATCTCTAAGTCGAATAAAATAAATAGAATGGCGACTAAGTAGTAACGAACATCGAAACGCATGCGCGAATCCTCAAATGCCTCGAAACCACACTCGTACTGGGACAGCTTCTCATCATACGGGTTTCTCGGGCCCAACACGACCCCCAGCAATAACAACACACCCCCAAGGCCGCCTGCCACTAGGACAAACAAAAGCACCGGAAAATACTCTGCTACATTCATGAAACACCTTTAAAGAAAGCT
Source organism: Oligella sp. HMSC09E12 (assembly GCF_001808505.1). Classification (NCBI taxonomy): domain Bacteria; kingdom Pseudomonadati; phylum Pseudomonadota; class Betaproteobacteria; order Burkholderiales; family Alcaligenaceae; genus Oligella; species Oligella sp. HMSC09E12. The sequence goes on along the minus strand of NZ_KV793581.1, from coordinate 471 downwards.
TATGAACTTTTTAAACTGTCTATCGCTACAATTAATTAATAAAATTGTAATTAAATAAACCTTTCTATTGTAGCATTTTTTCACACATTGAGCGTTGCGCATATACTATAAAAGTAGGAGGAAATTCAATCTAGACTGTAGCGACAACAGATGCATGCCACTAGGTGCATTAACAGACTATTACAAGTAGCTGAAAAACAAAAATCAATCAATTGAAACTACCCAAACTGGCAAAAAAGAGGCTTTCAAGAGCTACACCAAGCTGATGCAAAAACGCCATATTAAGCCATCCCTCACCGCTAACTTGCCAGCCACCATCACGCACTCGGTCTGACCCCGCCCTTGTCCAACAGCACTTTGCCATTAACATTAAAATTATCTGCCCCTTCATTCCCCTTAGGCAGGGCGATTCAGCTTGACCAGCCTAGCTAGGCAGACATCGAGTAGGGTGAGGTTTGCACCTCATCCCTC
>NZ_KV793580.1:0-1283 GCF_001808505.1 Oligella sp. HMSC09E12 | reverse complement strand
TATCAGCCAAGACCCGATCGGCTTGATGGGAGGGCTTAACCTCTATCAATACGCCCCGAACCCGGTGGAGTGGGTGGATCCGTTGGGGTGGAAAACTCGCTCTAGTACATTGCAAAGACTTTGGAAAGATTATGTCGGACAGCCTCATGTTTTCGCAGAAATTCATCATGGTTTCCCTGAAGAGTTTGCAGATAGATTTAAAAGATTAGCTGATATTGATGTTAATAATCCGAAATATTTCTTTAATCTCTCGCCTGAAAGACATAGATTAACTAGAGGTAGAGGTGTACATACTAATAGTTCTAGAGTTGGCAAGAATTGGAACAAAGTATTTGATGGTTTGTTAGATTATGTTGAAAAACAAGGAATGGATAAAGAAACAGCTAAAGATTTCCTTGAAAAACGACTGAGAGATTTAGCAAGAAAAGAAAAAATCGGTAAATATTCTGCTGACGCAGTAAAAAATAGACCTTGTAAGTGATCTAGTTAACATGGATAAAGGAGATAAAATGAAACTGATTAACTCAAATGAGCTTTTTAACTTCCTTGAAAAACTTGATCCTGTCATTAAAGATAAAGGTAGAATCCCTCAAATTGATACAAAATATACTGAGTTCATTCATCAGTATAAAGAGGTTAGTATTACACCGGATATTGTGTTATATGGCTATCAGAAGGCGATTGAGTGGAATAAGCGAGCATCCGATAATAATTTGCCACGAAATTTGTGGCTTATAGGGCAGTCAGGGCAAGGAGATGAATGGTTTTTGAATGAACAAACCAAAACCGTATTCTTTTTTGACCATAATCAGGGGGAATATGGGGGATTAGAGAATTTTTTAAATCTGCAGATTGATTTCACCGGTTTTCTTAGGATGGGTTTTTTGCTTGCGAAGTTAGAGCAGAGACTTGAAAAAGACCAAAGTATAGATGAATTTAAGCAGGAAGTCATGGGACTAATGAATAGTATTCACCCTCAATTATTTGAGATGTTTCCTTATAAATATTTCGATTGATTGATGAGGCCTGTAAATAATTTTGTGTAACTTCCTTTAATCCGATATCCTTCATAGGAGTATTTCACATGGAAAGTTACGTGCCCAAAGACGGCATCATTCAATCGTTAATCCCTAAAGCCGAGCGATGGCAATAGCATTGAAGCACTCGCAGACAAGCTGCGTAAGCAACTGTATGAGGCAGCCTTGGCAGGTATTTGTCAAGCGAGTTATCCAATCTGATTTGCACGCTCCGCCCCGATGGTCGTGAGGTGGATTATTTGCGCT
>NZ_KV793579.1:0-794 GCF_001808505.1 Oligella sp. HMSC09E12 | reverse complement strand
AAAGGAAGTTACACAAAATTATTTACAGGCCCATTTTTAGGTGAAAAGTCACCCTACGAAGAACGTAAACAATTCTTGTCCATCCTGTATCGTTTGACGCAGGAAGGGCGTATAAAACTTGCTTTTGACGGGAAGTTTCTTGAGGGCACTATTGAGGAACAGGTGCAACTTTATTCCGATCGATGACCCAAAGATGAGCGTAAATTAGCGGGTTTTGGCTTTCAATTTACGGAAGATAAACACGGTAACTTAATTGAGTTTTGGCCAATGTGTGGTTTTGTGTGGATTTATGAAGACGGCTCAATGGAGGGCACTTAGATTCAAGTCTTCAAGTTGCGGTTCGATGCGGGTCTAACGATACCGACCGTGGGTATCACTGCGGGTGCCAATCGAGGCAAAGGTTACGGCAACGCCGACAGCGTAACACACCGTCAGACACAGATTGGTGATGGCACCAGCCTGACGACATTGCAGGCATCACTTTGCGCGGTGCACAGGTGTTGGGCGAGAGGGTGCAGATCGCCACTGAGAAACTTCACATCGAGAGCGTACAGGACACAGCGACTTATGAGGGCAAACAACAGAGCCTAGGTGGTCAGCTGACGGTGGGGGTGGGTGCTTCTGGGGGTGCAAACCTGAGTCGCTCAACGATCCAAGCCGATTACGCAAGCGTCATTCAGCCGTCAGGCGTTTATGCTGGTGACGGGGGCTATCAGATCGTGGTGAATAATCACATTGATTTAGGGCTTCGCTGAAAGGGTATGGAATTCCGGCTGCTAAGTCTGTGGGTGAAG
>NZ_KV793578.1:0-14952 GCF_001808505.1 Oligella sp. HMSC09E12 | reverse complement strand
AGACCTGAGCAGGTTTTTACTGGGTCATTACAAAAAACGCCTATGTCGAGCGCTATAATCGGACGGTACGTTATGACTGGTTAACCCAGAATCTCTTCGACAGCCTAGAAGAAGTTCAGCACGGAGCGACTGCTTGGCTCTGGACTTATAATAACGAACGCCCCAACATGGCATTAGGTGGCATCACACCGAGGCAAAAATTACATCAACATAAATTAAATAATTCTACTGCCAACTGCTATTAAAAATGGGGTGACTACCCAACCATCAACGCCCACACCAGACCTTGGGCATGAAGTCACCCGTTGAAGTCAGAGAGGCTTTAGCGGCATAATGTGAGCAGAAAGTGCTGGGTCATTACACATCGTCACAGTCAGCTTAACTACGTAACACCACAGCAACGCCATGAGGGCAAAGACCGTGAAATACTAGCAAAGCGGCACAAAGTGCTAGCGAATGCCAAAAGAGATAATCCAATGCGCTGGGGTTCACGTGCAGTAAGAAACTGCACCCCTTTAGGTGTCGTCACGTTAAATCCGGAGAATGATATTAAAGTAAAAAAAGCAGCTTAAAATTTATGTATGAGTGACAACTACCTTGACAAATACCGTTCATGGACACCCCTGAAAGACCTTAATCAATTTGCAGCTATGATTCACCAAGCAAAATAAAGTACTTAGGCTTTTGAGGCAAATACTTTAGTTTAAATTCACCACCCTGCCTCGGGATACGTACTGAACCATCACGCGGATAATAATCATCCGTGATATTCAAAAACGAAGCCTCTTACGGCCTACCTCTGCTAGTGTATAGCGCACTCGATGACGTTTTACACTATTAAAATTCAATGTGAACGAGGTATTTTCAACTGAGGTGACCGTGCCTCTTGTTTCAATACCGTAATGATTAATCATCGGCACACGAATAAGGTAATCGAAAAGATTAATCAACACCATCACCGGCAACAAGATCAAAAGCACACGCAAAAAGTTTAAATTGAAATTAATTAATTTCAACAAAAGTGCGAGGAGCAGCCACAATGGTCACAACTCCTCAAACATCCAAACTAACCAACTTGCGATCATTGCCATTTGCACTAAGCCCTTTGAAATACTAGGCTGCAATTGTAATAACGTTCTGCTACCTTAATTAGCACAAGCAGCACGACATAGCTACTAAGTTTGCCGCTAAACCCTATTCAACCATCCTCAGACCACAGCAGATGTATCTGCCTAGCTCACAGGCATTACGCTCGCCTATGATGCGTAGTTCCACCAGAACTACTTGCGCTAATTTTAGCAACGTGATCATGACGTTTTGATTAAATAGGCATGTCCAAAAGTCTGAACTCAATTGCAACTACGCCTCATCGGTAGCGGGTAGCACCCGACTCCATACCTCCTGAGATAATTCCTTAAGCGCTTCTTTTGAACTTTGCATAGACCAACTACCGTCCGCCGAAAGATTTAACACATGGGTATGATGGCTTAATAAGGTACTGCGATGGCCTACACTGATGAGACGCATATGCGGCAAGCGCTGGCGGATCAGTTGATACATAGCGTACTCTAATCCCTCATCCATCGCTGAGGTCGCTTCATCTAAAAAGGCCACGCTCGGTTTGGTCAATAACATACGACCAAAGGCAACACGCTGCTGCTCACCCAAGGATAAGATATGCATCCAATGATTTTCTTCATCGATACGATGCACTAAATGGCCAAGACTCACTAACTCCAACACCTTAATCGCCTCTTCACGGGCATTGTCCGGTGCGTGGAATGGATAATACAGCACATCAATTAAATGCCCCTCAGGCAGGTAAGGCTTTTGAGACAGGAACAAGGCCTCATCCTTGGGGCATGTAATACGACCCTCAGCATAGGGCCATAAACCCGCCACCGTTCGTAAAATCGTAGTCTTACCCGAACCAGAAGGACCGCGGATTAATAAGGCATCGCCGGCCTGCACCTGCAGATCTAAATCCCTCACCAACACACGGCCATTGGGGGTACTGATGGTGACCTGCTGTAAATCCACCTCATCGGCTTGTTGTCGCACCTCGGGATGCGGTAATTCCTCTGCCTTATCGATGGCGCCCATAAACTCGGTCAAACGATCTAATACCGCTTTGAACCCGGCAAACTCATCATAGGCGGTACGGAAAAACGACAAGCTATCTTGCAAACTGCTAAAGGCCTGCGACGTTTGAATCATGCCACCCAGGGTCAATTGCCCAGAGAAAAAACGTGGCGCCTGTAATATAAAGGGGAAAATCACCGCCACTTGCGAGACGATAAAGTTAAAGCCTTGAAACTTTAAGGAACGATGCACAATCGCCCATACATTTTCAATCACTGCCTTAAAGCGCTGGCTTAACTTAAAACCCTCTACCCGCTCACCGCCATAAAAAGCCACACTTTCCGCATACTCACGCAGCCGGATTAGGGAGTAACGATAGTTTGCATTAAGCCGCTCATCCAAAAAGTTTAAACGAATCAAAGGACGACCGATTTTAAAGGCAAATACCGTGGCAATCAAAACATAAATAAAGAGTATAAACACAATCCCGCGCGGAATCTCTACGCCAAACAGCGCCAAAGGACCTGATAGATTCCATAAAATCACCGTAAACGCCACCACCGACACCATATTGGTAATCAGCCCTAGGGTTAGGCTTAAGGAGACGCTGACAAAGCTTGCCACATCCTGCTGAATCCGTTGATCAGGGTTATCTACTTGCTGCTTTAAAAAAAACAGGCGGTAGTAGTTTTTATTGCGCAGCCACTGATTCAGTACCCGCTCATTAAGATCCTCACGCCAACGAATGGTAAAGGCCTGCTGCATATAAAAGGCCGTGAGCGAGCGGAAAATATGAATAATCGCAAGCACCGCAAACACCATCATCTGAATCCAGAAGGTGGACTCGTCCTTTTCCTGCAAAGCGGTATACATGCTGTTATACCAGTTAGAAAACAGCACGCTGAGACGCACACCAAATAAGCTTAAAAAGAGGATCAGCGCAAAATTTAAAGCAGCAATGGGTTTTTTTAGTGGATTAAAATAAGTTTTGGCTATATGCCAAAACTGCGCTGCCCAACGGGTCGTGCGCACTAAGATAAAGCCTACTAAAAACAGCAACACCAGCGAGCAAACAAAGGCAATGCCGACCCACTGCATACTCGCAACCAACTCTTTATACCAATCCATAACGTCCTTCTGTGAGCTAACTTCCTGCTCTGCTTTGATTTTAATTTAATCAGTGCAATTAAAAATTCTAACGCATTTGAGACACATTACGTCCCTAAACGTTAGAATTAGACAATGTCTTTTTGTTTTCTATTATCAGGTTTTAAATTGTAATGACTCACGCTAACTGCTTACGTAAGCAGGCATTGGAAGCCTTAATTTTATCCGACCCCTGCGCTAAAGTAACTGCTGTTGAAGCGATTAATTTAGATGGGGATTATGTGATTGATCTGAACGCCGACTATCATGAGATTGCCGAGCGCGCCTCTATCCCCGGGCGCCCTAGCAAGCCCGAATTAGTCGATCCCAAGGCGGTTGGCATACGCTCGGTGCACACGGAGGAGGGTCGCGCCACCCTACTGCATGCCATTGCCCATATTGAATTTAATGCCATTAACCTCCATTTAGACATTGTTTGGCGCTTCCCTCAGCAATCTGAGCAATTTTATCTAGATTGGCTAGCTGTGGCAAAAGAGGAAGCCAAGCACTTTCGTTTATTACGCCAACGTTTAGCGGCCATGGGTTACGATTATGGTGCGTATACTGCGCACAATGGTCTTTGGGATATGGCTGAAAAAACCAAAGGTGATTTATTAGCCCGTTTAGCCCTGGTGCCGCGTACACTTGAGGCCCGCGGCTTAGATGTCACGCCCGGTATTCAGCAGCGTCTAGCCCAGGTGGGTGATAGCAACAGTGTCGCCATCCTCGATATTATTTTAAATGAGGAGGTGGGGCATGTCGCGATAGGCAATCGTTGGTATTTAGCCGAATGTGCGGCACTGGCTTTAGATCCTATTGAGGCCTATGCCAATTTGCTTAAGCAGTATGGCGTAGCCAATCCCAAAGGCCCCTTTAATAAATCCGCACGTCAATTAGCCGGTTTTAGTGATGAGGAACTGGCTTGGTTAGAATCTTTAGAGCAAGACCGCCGCCAATCACCGCAACAAAGTAAGCATTAATTTAGGATAGATGATGAATCAAGCACAAACGCAGTCAAAACAAGCCCTCGTACTCGGGGCCGGTATTATCGGTTTATGTAGTGCTTATTACTTACAGCAAGCCGGCTATCAGGTCAGTGTGATTGAGCAAGAGCCGGAAGTCGGCAGGCAGACCTCCTATGCTAACGGCGCCCAACTCTCCTATAGTTATGTGGCACCCTTGGCCGCTCCCGGCGTTCTGAGTCAAGTGCCTAAATGGCTACTGGATCCTGATGCGCCCATGCGCTTAAAGCCCTCACTTAACCCGGCGGATATCTGTTGGGGTATTCATTTTGCTAGGGCTTGCAACGCCGCACAAAGTCGCCAAACAACCCAAGAGCTGCTCAGTCTATCTTTTTTTAGTCGTGACTTATATCATGCGCTGTTCGAGGAAATACAGGACGTGGATTTTGATCGACCCGGCAAGTTAGTCGTCCATCGTGAGCACGCGCATTTCCAAGCAGCGGTTAAGCAATTGGAAATCCAGCGCGCCCTGGGTTGTGAGCAATATGCCCTAACTACCGAAGAGTGCATTGAGAAAGAACCGGCATTAGCACCACACCGCGCAGACATTGTGGGCGGTATTTGGACACCCAGCGAGGAGGTAGTCGATAGCTATAAACTCTGCCTAGCCTTACGAAAAAATCTGCAGCAAAAAGGCGTGACCTTTTTATTAAATCAGCGTGTTCAAGCCCTTGTACCGACACAGGCTCATCGTACCGCGGAGCAAACGGTGGAGGTACTCCTAGACAATAGCTCACGGCTCAATGCCGATGCGATCGTGGTGGCCTTAGGCTCATTTGCCAATGAGTTATTAAGACCGCTACGCATCAATATCCCGGTCGCACCACTTAAAGGCTATAGCCTAACGCTCCAGATCACAGACAAAAAGCAAGCGCCCTATGTCAGCATTACAGATTATGAGCGCAAGGTAGTTTATGCCCGCATCGGTGAGCGCCTACGCATTGCTGGCATGGCGGATAGAGTAGGCCTAGATCGCTCACTTGATAGCCGCCGTCTTCGCACCCTAATAAATGAGGCTAAGAAGCTTTTCCCGGGGGCGGGTGATTTGGAACATGCTGAGCAATGGGCTGGTTTACGCCCCGCCACACCTAAGGGTAAGCCCATTATTGACAAAACGCCCTATGCCAATCTCTGGTTAAATCTCGGTCATGGTGCCTTGGGTCTCACCCTTGCCACCGGCTCTGGTAAGCTCTTGGCTGAATTAGTGAGTGCACAAGCCAGCACCATTGCCCCGGCAGCTTTTAGACTCGATCAAGCATAAGGAATCATCGTGATGTTAAAAAATGCCCTCTTAAGTGTTGTGATTTTTGCGGCCGTGCTGATTGCACTCACCTTTGGTGAGAATGTTTTCAGCGCCTTTGCCAGCTGGGTTTATGAGCTGACTGGGATAGCGATTATCAATCTTAGCTCTATCTATCATAGTCTCAAAGGCTATGTGATGCAGGATCCCATTAAAATAGCGCTCGCTCTGATTATCACCTCGATCATCAGCTTCTGGCTCTTTAAAAATAATAATGCCAAGCTAAAAGAAAAAGGCACACCGCGCAAATTAGCCATAGTGCTTGCCATCTTTTTAGGCTGGCTAGGGGTACATCGCTTTTATTTAAATCAAATCCTTAGCGGGCTGCTATACTTAATTATCTCGCAGCTCTTTTTACCACTTTCCGTCGTCCTCAGTTTGATTGATGCGATTCGCTATGTGTCCATGGATGATCATAGCTTTGAACAACGCTTTAAGCCTTAATTTATTTTTTTAAGGAATACGCTTATGTCTACCGACGATACCATCCATTTTACCCTCAACGATATTAGTATCGGTGCCGAGCAGTTTGATTCGCAAGCGCTACTAAAAGCGTGGTCATGGTTAGTCCCAGCACAGCTGGAGCCACTGTTTGTAACGATTTTTGGTGATGCGTTTATGAGCGACCCAGAAAGCGGCGCCGTCTACTTTCTAGATACCATTGACGGCTATTTAGAGCAGGTGGCGGATAGTTTTGAGGATTTTGAGCAATTACTCACTGAAGATGAGGAATTTGTGCGTGACTACTTCAGTGTCCTCACCTGGTTACGCTATAGAGATGAGGTACTGGGCGCGGATGTCATGCCAAAGGGCATGATCTTTAACTACTTCACCCCCTTTGCCTTGGGCGGTGAGGTAGAAGCGGACAATATCGCCCTCTTCCCCATTCAAGCCCATTTTGATATGAGCGGGGAGTTTTGGGAGCAACTACAAGGCCTAGAGCAAGAGCTAAGCCAGGAAATAGCCGCTGAAGAGCGTGACGAGTAGTAAGCGGGCTTGGCTAAACGGCGCCATACTACTAGCCCGCTAGTTTAGCGAGCTAGCCTGCGGTCGGTGCCGCCTCATCATGCCTCAACCCCTAAACAGGACAAGCGCTAACAACCTCAGACACCCTTAATCCTCTAGCGCATCAAGGCCAATATCTAAAATCGGTGCGCTGTGGGTTAACCAACCGATAGCGATTAAATTAACTCCCTGCTTTGCGATCGCAACCGCGGTTTCAGGCGTCACCCCACCACTGGCTTCACTAATCGCACGACCATCAATACGACGTACCGCTTCGGCCAAATTATCTAAGGACATATTATCCAAAAGAATCACTTCAACCCCAAGTGCTAAGGCCTCATCCAACTGCTCCAAGGTGTCCACCTCGACCTCGATTTTGACCATGGCACCAATGGCAGCACGCGCTCGCTCCACCGCTTTACTCAAACTACCCGCAATGGCGATATGATTATCCTTAATCAGAATCGCATCGTCCAAACCAAAGCGGTGATTCTGACCGCCACCCACACGCACCGCATACTTTTCTACCGTACGCATTAACGGCGTGGTCTTACGCGTACATGTGACCTTACAACCCCATTCGGCAATGCTATCGGCTATGCGTGCCGTCACACTAGCAATACCGCTTAAATGACAAAGAAAGTTTAACGCCGTACGCTCCGCCGTCAACATCGCCCGCGCAGGTCCAGCAACACGAGCAATACGACTGCCCTTTTGCAAACGCGCCCCATCCTGCAGCAAGGGCTCAAACACAATCTCCGCATTGACCAATTTAAAGGCCAGACGGGCTAGGTCCAAACCCGCCAACACACCCTCGGCACGCGCTACCAAATAAAGCTCAGCTTGTACCTCGGCAGGAATAATCGCATCACTGGTAATATCACCAGCACGACCTAAGTCTTCGACCAAGGTGGCACGCACAAGCGGCTCAATTAAGAGTTCAGATAAAGGAGGAATGGTAGTGATCTGCATCGTCATAAGGTCTACTAATAACTTTAATCCTAAAATAATAACGCCTCTAATTAATAACTGATTAATCTAGAGGCGTTTACATCAAGCGAATGCCTAAACTTAAGGCTCAAAGGCACCGATAAAAATGGCGGGATCCACACGTTGATTATTTAAACTAACGGTCCAATGCAAATGTGGACCGGTGGAGCGACCGGTGCTACCCACCTTGGCAATCACCTCACCGCGGCGCACCCGTTGCCCCTTAACCACATCAATTTCGGACAAATGGCAGTACATGGAGATAAGGCCCTGACCATGATCAACAAATACCGTTTTACCATTAAAGAAATAATCACCCGTAATCGTCACTACCCCATCAGCTGAGGCCTTAACTGGTGTTCCTTGTGGCACGGCAATATCCAAGCCCGCGTGCGGATTACGCTCTTCGCCATTAAAGAAACGGCGCAAACCGAAAGGACTCGAATAGCGCCCGCCCTCTACCGGACGGTCAAGAACCACATTACTCGGTATGGCATCTCTAAAAGCTTTATAGGCTGCCGTTTGTTCTGCCGCCTCACGCTTATAACGATCCAAGTCTGCTTGCGAAGGGTTCACATGACGATTACTGCTGAGCTTAATATGCTGCTCACGGTATTTTTTTGCACCGACCTCAAAATTAACTAGCTCCTGGGTGCCACCGTAATTGACCGTTAAGGTATGCTGTCCAAGCTTAGTTTTTTGACCAATACCCACAATCGCTAAATAGCCCCCAGCGTCGCCATTCGGGACCACTAGCACGGCATGTCCTTGATAGGTCGCTGTTGGCACAACGCCACGCTCTGCCAGAGCTAGTACCGCAATACCACCAGGCACCGGACGATGTAACTGCTTTTCAATATAGGACTGCGCCCACGCAGGAGCTGCCAGTAACACGGCGATTAGACTTGTGGCGAGAAACTTTATTAGCTTAGTTGTTGCGGCCATCATGCGCCCCCTAAAACGCTCGTCGTTATAAATAAATTAATGATTTTCCTTGGCGTGATTGATCGTGTATTTAGGAATTTCAATCACTAAATCCTCATCCCGCACATAGGACTGACACGATAGTCGCGACTCGAAGGTTAATCCCCATGCCTTATCCAACATATCCTCCTCATCCTCACTTGCCTCATCTAAGGAGTCGAAACCCTCTTTGACAATAATGTGGCAAGTGGTACAAGCACAGACCATCTCACAGGCATGCTCCATGGGAATACCATTATCCAAAAGAATCTGACAGACACTCACATCCGTCGGAACATCTTCGATGACTTTACCCTCAGGGCAGATTTCTGCATGAGGTAATACCGTAATTTTAGGCATCTTTTGCTAACTCCTGAATTATAACTCTTCAACCCTTTTGCCAGAAAGCGCACGACGGATACTACGATCCATACGTTTCGCTGCAAAATCATTCGTGGCTTGGCTTAAACGATGGATCTGGGCACGAATGGCCTCCGTATCCTCACCCGCAATTAATTGCTGTAGCTGCGCCACTTCACTACGAATCTTCGCTTCCTCTGCAGCGCTTAATAAATCACTATCGGAGGCCAAGGCGGCGACAATCGACTCAATCAAACGACCGCCATTGACCTGTTGTTCGCGTAGTGAACGCTGCTTCGCATCTTCCGCTGCAAGCTGCATGCCCTCACTCAACATCCGGGTCACTTCCTCGTCGGTCAGACCGTAGGATGGTTTAACCGTCACATGTGCCTCCACGCCCGAGGTTTTTTCACGGGCAGAGACATTTAATAAGCCATCGGCATCCACTTGGAAGGTCACACGAATACGGGCTGCTCCCGCCACCATGGGCGGTATCCCACGCAATTCAAAACGTGCTAAGGAACGACATTCATCAACCAACTCGCGCTCACCCTGCACCACATGGAAACTCATGGCCGTTTGGCCGTCTTTATAAGTAGTGAACTCCTGGGCGCGTGCCACTGGAATGGTGCTATTACGTGGAATCACCTTTTCGACCAGACCACCCATGGTTTCTAATCCTAGGGATAATGGCGTCACATCTAAGAGTAACCAGTCCTCACCGGGTGAGGGATTACCCACCAGCTTATTCGCCTGCAAGGCAGCCCCAATGGCCACCACCTGATCGGGATCAATATCCACTAAAGGCTCTGTCCCAAACAGCTCGCCCACCATCTCGCGCACAATCGGCATGCGGGTTGCGCCACCCACCATCACCACCCCACGCACATCAGAGGCTTTCATATCGGCATCGCGTAAGGCCTGCTTAACCGTATCTAGCGTATCCTCGACCAGCTTGCGTGCGATATTTTCAAAATGCGAACGTGGATAATTTAAATCCAGATGCAAGCCATTCGACAAACTCACTTTAAAATAGGCCTTGCTTTGCTTACTTAGACGCTCGCGCATTTTACGGGCATGGCTTTTTAATAAGCGCCAATCCGCATGGCTTAAATCGGCTGTCTCGTGATGCTTTAAAATATCATTGACAATTAAGTCATCAAAATCATCACCACCTAATTGCGTATTACCGCCCGTGGCTAAGACCTCAAACACCCCTTTGCTTAAATTCAAAATCGAAATATCAAAGGTGCCACCACCCAAGTCATAAACGGCATACACCCCTTCGGCGGCGCGATCCAAGCCATAGGCTACCGCTGCCGCAGTGGGCTCATTTAATAAGCGTAAGACATCCAGCCCGGCTAAGCGCGCCGCATCACGCGTCGCTTGACGCTGCGCATCATCAAAATAGGCGGGTACAGTAATCACCGCCCCCACCAGTTCATCGCCTAAGGAATCCTCGGCTAATTGACGCAACTTAGCCAAAATTTGTGCCGATACCTCCACCGGACTAACATCACCGTGTAAGGTTTTAAAGCGTATCGTACCCTCACTTGCCACCAGCTCGTAGGGCAAGTTCATCGCTTTGGCTTCTTCATAGCCACGCCCCATCAGACGCTTAATGGAAAAAAAGGTGTTTTGCGTGTCGCGACTTTTGGATTGCATGACGGCATGACCAATTTGCACACCGCCATTTTTAAGATAGCGCACGGCTGAGGGCATACTTTTCCTACCCTTTTCATCTGTCAAAATTTCCGCTACGCTACTGCGAACCGAGGCCACCAAGGAATTCGTCGTGCCTAAATCAATCCCCACCGCCAAACGACGTTGATGCGGCATGGGTGATGCGCCGGGTTCAGATATTTGTAAAAGTGCCATAGATAAATTCTTTTTCTAATGCTTGCAGAGATTGTTGCTGCGCCAAAACTAGGGCAATTGCGCTTTAATCTCACGTCGAAACTTGTCGATAAATAACCATTGACGTAGCTTTTCAGCCGCAGCTGACCAGTCTTGTTGCTGATCAATTAAATCGGCGACCGCCTGATTTAGTGCTTGCTCCTCGGTCTCGACCTGCCCCATGAGTTGTGTTAAGGCCGCGCCATCATCCGCTGAAGCCGCTAATTCCTCGCGCCACTCCATCTGCTTAAATAAAAACTCGGGTGCCATGGCCGTGTTACTTTCGGCGGCAATATCCACGCCATGCTGCTCGCATAAATAAATCGCTCGCTGTAACGGGCTTTTTAATACCTGATAAGCCTCATTAATTAAGCTCGCCCATTGCATTGCGACGCGCTTTTCCGCATCGCTAGCGGTAGCAAAGCGATCGGGATGGACTTGGGCCGATTTGGCACGCCAAAGCCGCTCTAATTCAGCCTGATCGATATCAAATTGCGCAGGCAATTCAAATAATTCAAAATAATCTTGATTCACGCGACATCCTGAGGGATTTAAACCGTAAAGGACTCGCCACAACCGCAGCTCGCCTTTTCGTTAGGATTAGTGAATTTAAAGCCTTCATTAAGCCCTTCGCGAACGTAGTCAAGCTCGGTACCGTCAATATAAACTAAGCTTTTGGGGTCCACAAAAATCTTGACATCGTAGCTCTCATAGACCTGATCATCTTGTTCAGGCACATCCACATACTCCAGTTTATAAGCCATACCGGAACAACCTGTGGTACGCACACCAAGACGCAAACCTAAACCCGCACCGCGCTTATCGAGGTAAGTTTTAATATGCTTAGCTGCTTTTTCTGTCAATGTGATTGCCATAATTAACTCACTAGTTTAAATTTAAATAACCTGCCTTATAAAAAGGCCTGCTCCGATGTCGTTTTGCAACACCCATCGGAGCGCTAGCGCCAAACAGCCGAATGGATTAAGCGTTATTCTTTTCTTTGTAATCCTTAACCGCTGCTTTAATCGCATCTTCGGCTAGGATAGAACAGTGAATTTTAACCGGTGGTAAGGCTAATTCCTCTGCAATCGCAGCATTTTTAATTTCTAAGGCCTCATCCAGGGTTTTACCCTTAACCCACTCAGTAATTAACGAACTGGAAGCAATAGCGGAACCACAGCCGTAGGTTTTGAAACGAGCGTCTTCAATCACACCCGCATCGCTTACCTTAATCTGTAGTCGCATTACATCACCACACGCCGGGGCGCCAACCATGCCCGTACCTACACCGGCCTCGTCCTTTTCAAAACTGCCGACGTTACGAGGATTTTCATAATGGTCTAAAACTTTATCACTGTATGCCATGACCTAACTCCTTAAAATAAATGACGATTGATGGTGAAATTAATGTGCAGTCCACTCAATAGCGCTGACATCAATACCCTCTAAATGCATATCCCAGAGTGGCGACATTTCACGTAATTTAGCCACTTGTTTCTTAATTAATTCAATTGCGTAATCCACTTCTTCTTCGGTATTAAAACGACCCAAGGTAAAGCGAATGGAGCTGTGCGCCAACTCATCATCACGACCAAGTGCACGCAACACATAGGAAGGCTCTAAACTAGCAGAAGTACAGGCAGAACCGCTCGATACCGCTAAGTCATTAATCGCCATCATCAAGGACTCACCCTCAACATAGTTAAAACTGATGTTAAGATTGGCACCGATACGATGCTCCATATCACCGTTAATATAGACCTCTTCGATCTCGGACAGACCCTGCAGCAGACGATCTCTAAGCGCACGGATACGCTCATTATCCTTAGCCATATCCTCCTTGAGAATACGGAAAGCTTCGCCCATGCCCACGATCTGGTGGGTCGCCAAGGTACCTGAGCGGAAACCACGCTCATGACCACCACCGTGCATTTGCGCTTCTAAACGAATACGAGGTTTACGACGCACGTACAAAGCACCAATACCCTTAGGGCCGTAGGCCTTATGAGCCGATAAAGAAAGTAAATCCACCTTCACCTTGTTGAGGTCAATATCCACCTTGCCTGCCGCTTGGGCTGCATCCACGTGGAAAACGGTTTTATTTGCACGGCAAAGCTCACCGATGGCTTCAATATCCTGAATCACACCGATCTCATTATTCACCCACATCACGGAAACCAAAATTGTATCCGGACGCAGCGCCGCCTTTAAGACTTCTAAATCTAAGAGACCATTAGACTGTACGTCAAGATAGGTCACTTCAAAACCCTCACGCTCTAATTCACGCATCGTATCAAGCACCGCCTTGTGCTCGGTTTTGACAGTGATAATATGCTTGCCGCGTGACTGATAAAACTGCGCAATCCCCTTGATTGCCAGGTTATTTGACTCGGTGGCACCCGAGGTCCAAATCACCTCGCGCGAATCGGCGCCGATCAAATCAGCCACATGCTGGCGCGCCTGCTCAACCGCCTCCTCGGCCTCCCAGCCGAATGCGTGACTGCGTGAGGCCGGGTTACCGAACTTCTCATATAACCAAGGCACCATCGCATCAACCACACGCGGATCAACCGGTGTTGTTGCTGAGTAGTCAAAATAGATTGGTAAACTTACTGACATTACTAACTCCTGTATCAAACAGCACCCGACAGGATGCCACTTGTCTTATCGCTGGTCTTATCACGCATCACTACCTCAGCGTGAGCGGACGATTTGTTTTGATGGTTTAACTGGCGCATACGCTGCTTATCGACTAAATCCTGCAAAGACACATTGTCCAAAAAATCCACCACATGACGATTTAAGTCGGTCCATAGCTCATGCGTCATACAATGACCTGAGGTTGCACCGTCCCTGCCGGTATCACATGCCTTTTTGCTACCACAGGCCGTGGTATCGACGGGTTCATCAACCGCAAAAATAATATCTGCAACACTAATATCTCTGGCATAACGGGCTAATAAATAACCACCACCCGGCCCACGTACACTTTCCAC
This sequence comes from Oligella sp. HMSC09E12, assembly GCF_001808505.1. Taxonomy (NCBI): domain Bacteria; kingdom Pseudomonadati; phylum Pseudomonadota; class Betaproteobacteria; order Burkholderiales; family Alcaligenaceae; genus Oligella; species Oligella sp. HMSC09E12. Next base: position 1,192 of record NZ_KV793578.1, on the reverse strand, counting down.
TAACTCATGGCGACGTAGCCTACCGAATAACTGCTCAAGGTAGGATAAAGAGATATTTTGTCGCTCACTAATGGCCGCCAATGTCACCGGCCCGCTATGATAGCGCAGACCTAAGTCAATCATAGCTGTCACGGCAAAACGGCCCTTGGTTGTTAAGCGCATAAATGGCTCCTAAAAAATCCCACTAATTTACTCAAGTATACGGTCAAAAAAATTTTAACAACTAAATAAACTAGCTATAATAACCATAGCCAGCCTCAATACCTGAGTGATTTACTCAAGTATAACAAATAGTATAGTAAATTGCTATGGTATTAAGGAGTTAAATAGAATTTTTGCAGATACTGTGGCTAAAAGCGCAACGCATGAGGATAAGTGCTGATGATAGCCAGGCGCTGATAAGCTGAGATCCTATCACGCCTACACCAGCACGACCCCAGTCCTAAGCCACTTGGGTGGACTTCGTGCGACGACTGACCACCTCAAACACCCCCTGACAGGCGTCCTCAAGATAGTCCAGCATTTTGTAGAAGCTATCTAGCCCACCATAAAAGGGATCGGGCACCGTTGCTTCTTCATAGTCATTTGCAAAGCGCATTAACAACATCAGTTTATGATGCAAGGGACGCGGACAAATCTGCTGCATATAGGAGAGATTTTCCCAATCCATGGCAAGAATAATGTCATAATCACGAAAATCCTCTAAGGTGATCTGACGCACTTGCATATCGCTCACATCATAACCGCGTCGACGGCAGACAAACTGCACCCGACCGTCGGGCGCATCACCCAAATGATAGTTATGCGTGGCGACCGCATCCACTGTAATCGTGTCAGACAAGCCCGCTTCCTGTAGCATATGGCGTAAAACGCCGACTGCACCCGGCGCCCGACAAAGACCACCCATACTCACAAAAAGCACTTTTATTCCCATATCCACTGAAATCTAAAAATTGTAAAAATAATGCGACTTGATTTGACAAAACTAAAAGAGCACATTATAAGCCATTTAAGTAAAAACTTAAAGTGCTATTTTTTTCTTCCCATTAGCCAAAAAACCATTAAAAAACGGTAGCTTAGCTAAGCCTATTTAGGCCCACCTCTACCACGACCAGCGCCTTTAACGCCTACAACACCGTCGCCAATCACTCTACTTAGTGACCGGGTGCGCGACAAGCCCCGCCGTTCAGGG
>NZ_KV793577.1:0-72782 GCF_001808505.1 Oligella sp. HMSC09E12 | reverse complement strand
ACAGAAATCCGGTATTTAACCGTTTTTATGCAAAGGTCTCAAGGGAGCTTTTTATGAGAGATAGTATTCTTGGAGTGCTGGAGAGTATTGGTCTAGCTGATAACGCCCTAGTCGTCAAGATTGTATTTCTTCTGTGTATTTTAACTATCACGGTTGTTTATTATTTTACGGCTAAGACCTTGGTCGATCGTATTTTTCGTCGTTTTTTACAGAAGACCAAAGGCTCCTTTTTACCGATTTTAGGGCAGTCAAAAACCCTACATTATCTGTATTTAACCACGGTGATTATGGTCTTCCGTGCGCTCAGCGAGTTGTTGCTTGAGTCACAGGATGATTTTCTACGGTTGATTATGATGGTCGCACGGGTGTTGATACTGATCTTTTCGGCCCTTTCCATTGCCTCCTTTGTTGATGTACTAGGGCGCATGGCAAGACGTAATCATAAGTTGGACGCCTTACCGGTACAGGGTTTTCAACAAACGTTTAAATTAGTGATTGCGGTCATCACCATTATTTTGATTATTTCCGTGCTGATGGGGCAATCGCCGGGCATTGTGATCAGTGGTTTCGGTGCGATGACGGCGGTGTTGATGTTGGTGTTCCAGAGTCCGATTATGGGTTTTGTGGCAGGTATTCAGTTATCAGCTAATAACATGCTCAGAGTAGGGGACTGGCTTGAAATGCCCAAGTACAATGCGGATGGGGATGTGGTGGAAATCGGTTTAACCACGGTAAAGGTGCAAAACTTTGATAAAACGGTCACCACCATTCCAACCTCTGCTTTGATTTCTGATTCCTTTAAAAACTGGCGCGGCATGCAGGAGTCGGGTGGTCGCCGTATTAAGCGTCAAGTGTGTATTGATATTAATAGCATTCGTTTTATCGATGCTGAGGAGTTGCAAAAAATGAGCGGCAGTCGTCGCTTAGCGCAGTACTTAGTTGCTAAAAGTAAAGAAATTTCCGAGCACAATAAGGAGCTTGCTGCAGAGGGGATGGCACGCTTTTTGGATCAGCGCCATTTAACCAATATCGGCACCTTTAGGGCTTATATTGTGGCTTATTTAAAGCAGCACCCGAGGATTCATCAGCATATGACGATTATGGTGCGACAGATGGCAGCCACCGCTGAAGGGGTGCCGTTGGAGGTCTACTGCTTTACCAATACCACCGCCTGGGGCGAGTATGAAACGATTCAAAGCGATATTTTCGATCATATTTTTGCTGTTGCTCATGTCTTCGGATTGCGTATTTTCCAGGCACCTTCCGGTTATGACTGGCGCTGTGTAGCAGAAGCGACTCTGAAGCAAGCGGAAGAGCACGTGGAGTAGTTGTTTTGGGCTAATGGCTAGGCGCAGCGTGCCCGCTTATTAGCCCAAGCTTTATTTTATGTTATCGCTATGTTTTACCGATTGATAGTTAATTTGCGTAAACCTGGCAATCAGTTATGGTTAATGCCAACGGCCGGTGCCTTGTTGGCGTTGTTGATTGCCGCTGCCGCTGCTTGGGTCAATGTATTTGTGCCACCAAGCTTTTTGCCGGACATTGATTTAGATACCCTGCAGAGCTTATTGGATGTGATTGCTTCCAGTATGTTGGCGGTCAGTACCTTTTCTTTATCCATTATGGTGTCGGCTTTTTCCTCCGCCTCCAATGGTGCTACACCGCGTGCCACCGAATTGGTCATGAGTGATGATAATACACGGATGGCAATTGCTAGTTTTATTTCGGCTTTTATTTATGCCATTATTGCCAGAGTTGCGTTGGGACTGGGCTACTATGGACAAAATGGTCGTTTTGCCTTATTTATTGCCACATTATTTGTATTGCTGTATTTGATCATTACGCTGATTCGTTGGGTGCATACTTTATCGTTATTGGGGCGTTTAGCGAATACGCTGAGTAAGATTAAAGCCGCTACGCAAAAGCCCTTGCGTGAAGTGCGTCTACGACCCAACTTAGGCGCGACTTGGCAAGGCACCGTGGATGACAGGGCAAAAGCGCTGAGGCACAACAAGAGCGGTTTTTTAACCCATATTGATTTAGCCGGTTTACAAAAAAAGGCTGAAGATAGTGACTGCTATTTGCATATTATGGTGCGCCCGGGAGAAATGATTCTCCCTAGTACGGTGTTGGCCTTAGTGCAATTCAGGTCGAATGATGATAGTGAGCAGGCGCTAGCCAATATGAGGAGTTGTTTTGTGGTGGATGTGGCGCGCAGTTTTGAGCAGGATCCGGCATGGGGCTTTTTAGTAATGAGCGAGGCGGGGCAGCGCGCTTTGTCACCCGCCGTTAACGATCCGGGTACAGCGATTCAAGTGATGTATGATTTGATGTCTTTACTGATTGAGGAGGTAGAGACAGATGAAGCACAGGCCTCGGACTCAGGCTTCGATCGCTTATCGATTGTCGCTATTGACTATCAAGAATGGTTGGTGGATGCTTTCTTGCCTTTAATGCGCGATGGTGGGCATATGCTTGAAGTGAATTTGGTGATGCAAAAGGTGTTGGCAGGCATTGCCCAGCATGCGCCTGAATCTGGTGTGCGTCATGCCGCAAAAGAGGTGGCGGAGGTGGCGCTTGAGCGCGCTGAAAAGGCGCTAGTATTTGATGCGGACCGGCAACGGCTGCGTGAAAAGCATGAGCGTCTTTTTGCTTGAGGGGGTGGGCTAATAGTTTATCAGACACCATAAAAAACAGTTCTATTTGATACTAACTCATTGATTCGTAGGGTAATGAAAAGCTGTCTCGACAAAAATGATGAATAAAGGAGAAAGTTGGGTGGCTTTTTAATTTTGTAAATTTATTAGTTCGTCGTCACGACCTCGGTTCGGACGGCGAATTTTTATTTGTACTAAAGCAATGATGTAAAACAGGGATAAGTACTAGCTTGCGAGCAGTTGGAAGGCGATGTACAGTTAGTTACTGTCTATTACTATATATTGGAATGTACACATAAAGGGGGCCCATGATCATACGAATTATTGATGTGATAAATGAGGTGATTGGGAAAATAGTGTCTTTCATAGCCATTATTTTTGCAGTCATCATTATCTATGAAGTGTTTATGCGTTACGCCTTACATCAACCCACCCGATGGTCATTTGATGTTACAAAGCAGCTTTACGGTTTTTATTTTATGATGTTGGGTGCTTATGCCCTAAAGCACCAGGCTCATGTGCGTGTAGATCTTCTGGTCCAGCATTTATCAAGAAGAGCGCAGAAATGGGTAGACATTGCTGGATACCTTATCTTTTTCTTTCCTTTTAGTTGGATATTCTTAACTCGCAGTTATGAGTTTGCTATGCGTTCAGTAGCACAGGCAGAAACTACTTATGGTGCTGTGCAATTGCCCATTTATCCACTAAAAATTTCGATGGTTGTTGCCGCTGCTCTGTTGCTTTTGCAAGGAGTGGCTGAAGTGCTTCGCCTGCTGTTTAAAAAGGATGTATAGCTCATGTCAGGTGAATATATTGCATTAATTATGGGTGGCCTACTTTTGGTAGGTTTATTTATGGGGCACCCCCTAGCTTTTGTCTTGGGCGGTGTTGCGGTATTGGGGGCGTTTATTGCTGGCAAGCCGATGGTCTTGGGTATTGTGATCAACCGTATTTATGGTGACGTGCTTGATAACTATACCTTAATTGCCATCCCTTTGTTTATTTTAATGGCACGATTTTTATCGGATTCAGAAGTCACAGATAAGATGTTTGAAGCCCTACGTCATTTGCTTTCACGCGTGCGTGGGGGCTTGGCTTTGGCTGTTGTGTTTTTATCCATGCTGTTGGCAGCAACGACTGGAATTATAGGCGCATCAATTACTGTCACTGGTATGATGGCATTGCGTCCAATGCTTAATTACGGCTATAGCCCGCGACTTACAACGGGTGTGATTGCGGCTTCTGGTTGTTTAGGTATTTTAATCCCACCGTCAATTATGCTGATTTTAATGGCCAGTTATTCACCTTTATCTATTGGTGAGTTGTTTGCCGGGGCATTGATTCCTGGTCTTTTACTAGGTCTGTTATATGCCGCATGGGTGGTGTTTGTTGCTTGGCGTGACCCAGCCAGTGCGCCGTCTGTGGAGCCTGAAGAGAAAATTAGTCGTGCTGAATTGACGAAGATGCTTATTATTGAAGCCGTGCCACCTATTTTGTTGATTTTGGGTATTTTGGGCTCAATGCTTCTAGGTGTTGCAACGGCCACCGAGGCTTCTGCCATTGGTTGTTTGCTGTCGTTTATTTTTGTGGTACTTCGCGGAAAGTTTCGCTGGCGGATGTTTTTGAGTGCGCTTTATGAGACAGGTCGTACCTCTGCAATGATTTTATTTATTGTGGTAGGAGCGGCTGCTTTTACCGGGGTATTTAATATCACGGGCGGTTTAAGTGCAGTGCAGGAATTGATGCGAAGTCTGGATATGGCACCTTGGGCTTTGATTATTGTGATGTTATTTGTCGTTTTTGTCTTGGGTTGTTTCCTTGATTGGACCGGTATCGTGCTTTTATCTTTCCCGATCTTGTTACCTTTAGTTCAAGAAATGGGTATTAGCATTTTATGGTTTGTTGTGTTGGTAGCAGTGCTTCTTCAGACTTCTTTCCTAACGCCACCATTTGGTTACGCTTTGTTTTATTTACGGGCAATAACGCCTAAATCGATCCAAACGATTGAAATTGTTAAGGGGGTTATTCCTTTCATTTTCATCGTTATTTTAATGTGTATTTTATGCGCTATTTTCCCAGGTTTAATTACTTGGTTACCTCAAGTGTTATATGGGAATTAATTTATAAGATAAGGAGACAAAATGTCATTAATTAAAAAAACAGTACACGTATTAGTAGGAACTGCTATTTTGGGTGGCATGGGTTTAGCACAGGCAGCACCAAAAAAGTGGACGATGACCAGTACATGGCCAGCTTCTATTGAGTTGATTGAAACTGATAAGAAATGGGTGGAATTAGTTAATAAGCTTGCCGGCGATGAATTACAAATTGAATTCTTTGAGGGTGGCTCGCTAGTGCCAAGTGGTGAGGTTTTTAGTGCGGTAGAATCAGGCACTATTGAAGCAGGTGCAGATTGGCCGGGTTATTGGGCTGGTCGTAACCCCGCATTTTCTCCTTTAGCAACGCACTCCAGTTTGTTTAATGCAATGGATTATGCTAACTGGATTAATGAGTGGGGCGGTGCCGAAATGTATAATGAAATTTTCGGCAAGTATGGTATGGTGTATCTGCCATTTAATGTCACCAATAATGAATCAGGCTTCCATACAGTTGATCCTGTTCGTAATATCGACGAAATTAAAGGTAAGCGTTTACGCTTATCTGGCCTAGAACAAGGTCAAGTGCTTGAAAAGATTGGTGGTACCCAAGTTTCTATGGCGGGTCAGGAGCTTTATCAATCACTAGAACGAGGCGTAATTGATGGCGCTGAATTCTCAACCCCTAATGTTGATGTGTCTGCTGGCTTACATCAGGTGACTAAGCATTGGACTACCCCAGGTTGGCACCAATCGGCTTCTGTTTTTGGCGTGATGATCAATAAAAAGGCTTGGGATGCTTTAAGTCCTGCTACTCAGGAAAAGCTTAAGATTGCAGCTCAAGCCACGATGATGTGGGGTATCACTAATTCAGAAAAACAAGCACTTAAGGGTGTTCGTACCTTCCAGAAAGCAGGTGTAGAAATCCATCGCTTTAGTGAAGAAGACTTAGAAGCTATTCAGAAAGTAACTAACGAAGTGATGGTTAACGTTGCTTGCAGTAACCCTGATGCTGCTAAAGTCTACGCAAGTCAGATAGAGTATCTTCATGACTATAAAGATTGGCGTGAAATGTCTAAGCCTTTTAATTTAGGTCGTAGTATTGAGGGTCCAGATTTAGAGAAAATCAAGGCTTGCGCATCGAAGTAATTTTTAAAGGTTGGTCTTTTCATACATAACAATAAAGCACCTATTTAGGTGCTTTATTGTTAAGACTAAGTTCAGACTACAGTGTTGGCATTGAAAACTGAACCCCTTCACGAACTGATGCACTCGGCCAACGTTGTGTGATGGTTTTACGACGAGTAAAGAAGCGTACACCATCTGACCCGTACATAAATAAATCGCCGAATAAAGAGCGTTTCCATCCGCCGAAACTTTGATAAGCAACGGGTACTGGCAAGGGGATATTAATACCAACCATGCCTACCTTAATATTGTCACTAAAATATCGAGCTGCTTCACCGTCACGAGTATAAATACAAGTGCCGTTTCCGTATTCATGCTGATTAATTAGTTCCATGGCTTCTTCCATTGAGCTAACACGCATCACTTGTAATACGGGACCAAATATCTCAGCTTTATAGCTATCCATATCTTTAGTGACATGGTCCAAAAGCGTGGCGCCAACAAAAAAACCATTCTCATACCCTTCAGGCTTGGTATCAGTGCCGTCAACAACAAGAGTTGCACCTTGCTCAACACAACTGCGTATATGAGCGATAACTTTGTCTTTGTGCTCAGCTGTGATAACCGGCCCAAAATCATTGCTGGCGTCGTGGTAGGCGCCGACTTTCAGTTTCTCAATTGCTGCACTCAACTGAGCAATCATTTTGTCGGCAATTTCGTCGCCGACAGCAACCGCGACTGAAAGTGCCATACAACGTTCACCGGATGAGCCGAAAGCCGCACCCAATAATGAGTTAACGACATTGTCTAAATCGGCATCAGGCATCACAATTGCGTGGTTTTTAGCACCGCCCAAGGCTTGACAGCGCTTGCCATGAGCAGTAGCTTTACTGTAAATATATTCGGCGATGGGTGTGGAGCCTACAAAGCTGATAGCCTCTACATCTCTATGTTCTAGTAAAGCATCAACCGTTTCTTTGCTACCGTTGACTAAGTTAAGTACACCGTCAGGTAGTCCAGCCTTTTTCATTAACTCAACAACAAATAGGGTGGCACTTGGATCTCGTTCAGATGGTTTTAAAACGAAAGTATTGCCGCAAGCAATTGCTAGTGGGAACATCCATAGTGGAACCATCACCGGGAGGTTAAATGGTGTGATGCCAGCAACAACACCGAGCGGGTGGAATTGACTCCAAGAATCAATTTCAGAACCTACATTGCGGCTGTGCTCACCCTTAAGTAGTTCAGGGATGCCGCAAGCAAACTCAACGTTTTCAATAGCGCGCTGTAATTCGCCGCGAGCGTCATGGACAATTTTTCCGTGTTCCTCGCCGATTAAATGACAAATTTCATCTGCGTGATGCTCAAGAAGTTCCTTATACTTAAACATGATACGCGCTCTTTGTATGGGCGTGGTTTTGCTCCACGTTGGAAAAGCAACTTTAGCGGCTGCTACAGCTTGATCAATAGTTTTAGTATTGCCAAGCAGAACTTCTCTGCTGATAATCCCTTTTGCCGGGTTATATACTGGCTGGCTTCTCTCACCATCAGTTATTACTTGGCCGTTTATATAATGACCTACTTTTTGCATTGACTTCTCTTTGATTACATTAAGTATTTATAAGTCATTGGAACCGCTTACCATAGTCCATGGTATAAGTTCAGCATTTCCTCTTTGGATGGTATGCGTGGGTTGTTATTAGGCGAACCTGATGCAAAAGCCTGTTCAACCATTGTTTCTACTACGCAATCAAACTTTGTTTTTTCTACGCCGAACTCAGCTAAGGTGGGCACTTGTAGTTCTTGATTTAAATCCTTCAGAAATTCAATTAGTTTTGCATTGGCTTGAGCAACTCCATCGTCCTCATTGGCAACACCTAAAGCCAAGGCACATTCTGCATAACGTGTTGCGGCCAATGGTATTGAGAACTCAGTGACTGAGGGGAGTAACATTGCATTAGAAAGTCCATGAGGTACATGAAAAAAAGCACCAATAGGACGACTCATACCATGCACTAAAGCTACGGATGAATTGCTGAAGGCAATACCAGCTAGGGTTGAACCTAACATCATTTTTTCACGCGCTTGTTCATCATTACCATTGTGATAGGCTCTTTTAATATTGGGGCCAATTAAGCGCAAAGCGGCAAGACATTGCTGATCGCTAAAGGCATTACGTTTTTGACTGACATATGCCTCAATCGCATGGCACATTGCGTCAATACCTGTGTCGGCTGTTGTACGTGGTGGTACACTGAGTGTTAAGCTGTAATCAATAATTGTGGCAATCGGCATAAATGCAATGCCAACGCAAAGCAACTTCTCATTGTTTGCTTCATCTGTGATAATTGTGAACTTTGTCGCTTCAGATCCAGTGCCCGCTGTGGTTGGAATAGCAATAATAGGCAGATTTTCTTCGTTTACTATGCGTGGAAATTTGTAGTCACCTATCACGCCCCCGAACTTTCCTAAAATGCCGATTGCTTTGGCGCTGTCTATGGGGCTACCGCCGCCCAAGGCAATCAGGCAGTCAAAATCACCGTTTTTTAATATGTTAACACCACCCATAATTGAGGTGTCAGTTGGCTCTGGGATGGTGTCGTCAAAGACTTCGGTAGTAAATTGTTGAGCATCCAAAACGGTTTGTATTCTTTTAACGTAGCCAAGTTGTACCATCATCTTGTCTGTTACAATCAAAGGCTTCGAAACTCCAAGGGATTCCATAATTGCAGGTAATCTCTCACAAGCGTTTTTGCCTACTTCCATAATACGCGGCAGGATAATGGTATTAGCCATACTTAGTCTCCTAAAGGATAGAGTAAGATATTAAATTTGGTTGGTTTTTATTTTTTATAGTGATACGATTTGTATCGTTATAATTGTATTTTATGGTAATTATGTTAGGAATAGATCTAGGGGTTATTCTAGGTTTTTAACGACAGCGTTGATGCAAGGGGTCGCCTCGGTGAAAAGAAAAAAGGGTTCTAGTGTTGAACGGGTAATGCAGATTATAGAGATGGTTGCTGAGGCTCCTCGTCCAGTCAGCCCGGCCGAACTTGCTTTAGAATTGGATATTCCTAAACCCAGTATTCACCGCCTTGTCAATCAATTACAAGAAGAAGGTTTTTTAACCTTAGATGTGCAAGGTGGGGTGATTTGTGGTCATCGAACTCATAAGTTGATGATGAGTTTACTAAAAAGTAATTTTATTTATAAAACAGAGCGTCAAGCTGTTTTGCAAAAACTCAGCAATAAAATTCAGGAAACGGTGGGGATTGCATTTATCCAGGATTTAGAGATTGTTTATATGGATAGGGTGTTATCCAATTGGCCTTTGCAAATTAATATACCTGAGGGTCATCGAATACCAATATGGGCTAGTGCTAGTGGTAAGCTGCTTTTGTCCTATATGTCGGTAGCACAGCAAAAAAAAATTATTGATAGTATGCCAATACGTGTTTTGACAAAAAACACAATTATCGATAAGGATGAACTGATTAACTGTCTGAAACACACGAATAAAAATGGCTATGGGGTGGATAATGAAGAGTTTATCCCTGGTATGGTGGCATGCTCTGTACCTGTACCTAATGGTGATAAAACACCCTTCGCAACGATTTTTACTCATGCACCCACTGTCAGAAAATCAATGGATGAACTGCTCAGCTATTTAGATGATATGCATTTAGCTGCGGCTGAGCTCGCCGCTATTTTTGCCAGATTAGAAAAAGATAGTTAGGACTATGCTTTTAAATTACGTAATTCTTTACGGATGATTTTGCCCGTAGTCGTCATTGGCAGTTCATCCAAAAAATGAATTTGTCGCGGATATTCGTGTGCTGCGACCCGAGTACGTACGTGGTCCTGTAAATCCTTTTTAAGCTGCTCGCTTGCTACATAGCCTTCTTTTAGTACAACAAATGCTGTGACAATCTCTGTGCGATCTGGATCCGGGATACCGATAACCGCCGCCATACTGATAGCAGGGTGACTTAGTAGTCCGTCTTCAATTGGACCAGGGCCGATACGGTATCCAGCGCTAGTAATTACATCATCATCGCGCCCTATAAAAAAGAAATAAGAGTCTTCATCCATCACGCCACGATCACCGGTGAGTAGATATTCACCATTAAATTTTTGCTTAGTGGCTTCAGGGTCGTTCCAATAGTAGAGGAACATCACTGGGTCAGGTTTTAAGACAGCAATATCACCTTCTTCACCCGCAGCGACGGGCTCACCTGCGGAGTTGATAATCGTAACATGATGGCCGGGTACAGCTTTACCCATACTGCCGGACTTAGGGGCAAACTTTTTCGCACAACTAGAAACAATCATATTGCACTCGGTTTGACCATAAAACTCATTGATTATGAGATTTAAATTGTCTCGGCCCCAGTCAAGTAGTTCTTTCCCGAGTGTTTCACCACCACTAGCGATTGAACGTAACTTTAATTGTGACCACCTTTGCTGTGGTTTTTCTAAAAATCGCAGCATTTTAAGCGCAGTTGGTGGTAAAAAAGTATGGGTGATTTGATGTTTGTTCATTAAACTAAAAGCATCTTCTGCGTTGAATTTAGAGGCGCGAGAGGCAACTACAGGGCGTCCGTGATGCCATGCCGGCAAAAGCAAATCTAATAGTCCACCAATCCAAGCCCAGTCTGCGGGTGTCCAGAAAATGGTATCATCACTATCCATCTCATTGTTGTGGGAAGTTTCAACGCCAGGTAAATGACCGAGTAACACCCTGTGTGCATGGCAGGCACCCTTTGGTTTACCGGTAGTGCCTGAAGTGAAAATAATGATAGCAGGATCTTCGGCGAGGGTATTTGCGACTTCAAAAGTTAGTGGTTGAGCATTAAGCTCAGACCAGAACGAAAGAGCCTTTTCATCGCTATACTCTTGATTGATATTAAAAATATTTTTTAAACAAGGAATTTCACTACGTATCGTATTGATTTTATCTAAGCCGCCCTGATCGGTAATTAGGGTAGTAATTCCGGCATGAGCGATTCTAAAACTAAGCGCATCCAAGCCGAACAAAGCAAATAGCGGAACGGCAATAGCACCTAACTTATAAGTCGCTAAATGAGCAATGCCGGTTGCCAAACCCTGAGTTAATAAAATACCAACACGATCGCCTTTTTTTACGCCAGCCGCTTTAAGTGCATTGGCAAATTGATTAGAAAAATCACGCAGTTGATCAAAACTGTAGTGCTTGGTCTCACCAGCAACTTCTTCTATTAGTGCTAATCGTCCACTACCGTCGGCCCATTTATCACACGTGTCGACAGCAATATTGTAATACTCAGGTATTTGCCAAGAAAATCTGCTCATTTTTAACCATCCCTCCAAATTAAAATCACACACGCTCATACACAACAAAGTCAAAATCATAATTATTGTCAATAGGTTGGGGGCTACGGCTAACTTCCTTCCAAGTGTTTTTATCTAGTGCTGGAAAGGCGGTATCACCCTCAATCTTATTGTGAATTTCAGTGGCATAGACTTTATTAACCACATCAGCTGCCAGCGCTTCGGCATAAATCTGCCCACCGCCGATAATAAAAATATCCTGCGCTGGTGCTTTTTCTTTGGCTAGGGCAATGGCAGCGTCGAGATCAGCAACGAGTTCAGCGCCTTCGGCGATATAGCTGGCATCACGGCTAATCACAATATTCAAACGCCCTGGAAGGGGGCGCCCTAAGGACTCCCAGGTGATACGGCCCATAATAATCGGCGCACCCATGGTGGTCTTTTTAAAATAGGCTAAATCCGCAGGGATGTGCCAAGGCATTTGTCCCTGCAGACCAATGATATTATTTTTTGAATAAGCCACAATAATATTAATACTTGACATGCTTAATTCCTTTGTAAAGCGCTATTTTATACCGCCACTGGCGCCTTGATATGTGGATGGTGCTGATAGTTTTCAAACTCAAAATCTTCAAAGCGATACTCGAAAATTGAGTCAGGTTTGCGCAAAATCTTTAATTGAGGGTAGGGGTAGGGTTCACGCGATAATTGCTCCTTGACCTGCTCAAAATGGTTGGAGTAAATATGGGTATCGCCCCCAGTCCAGATAAATTCACCGACCTCTAAGCCACATTGCTGAGCAATCATATGGGTGAGTAGTGAGTAGCTCGCAATATTAAAAGGCACGCCTAGGAAAATATCGGCGCTGCGTTGATACAGTTGACAAGACAGCTTGCCTTCTGCCACATAGAATTGAAATAAGCAGTGACAGGGCGGTAACTTCATCTCATCGATATTTGCCACGTTCCATGCCGCCACAATATGACGGCGTGAGTCAGGATTGCTTTTGAGCTGCGCCATTAACTGTGCAATTTGATCGATGCTGCCACCGTCTGGTGTTGGCCAACTGCGCCATTGGACTCCATAAACGGGACCCAATTCCCCCGCTGCATCAGCCCATTCATCCCAAATCGTTACCCCATGCTCCTGTAACCAACGAATATTAGAATCACCACGTAAAAACCATAGTAATTCATAAATCACGCTGCGCAAGTGGATTTTTTTTGTAGTAACGAGCGGAAAGCCCTGTTGTAAATCAAAGCGCATCTGATAGCCAAAATGTGAGCGTGTGCCGGTGCCTGTGCGATCCGACTTGTCAACACCATGGTCAAAGACAAAGCGCATCATTTGCTCATACTGATCAGAGCGAGCTGCCTGATTGCTAGTGAAAATATCCTGTGAACTCATTACTTAAACTTCCTCAATCCGATAGGAATGTGTAATTTCAGCGGTTTTATTTAGCATGGCCACGGCGGAACAATACTTTTCATGGCTTAGATTAATGGCGCGTTCGACCACTTTGTCCTGCAAGTCGCGACCGCTGACGATAAATTCGAAGTGAATTTTGGTAAATACCTTGGGATCTGTTTCAGCACGTTCCGAGGTGATATTTAAACGACAACGGCGAATATCCTTGCGGCTGCGTTGTAAAATCATCACCACATCATAGGCTGAGCAGGCACCGGCGCCGCTTAGCAAGGTCTCCATGGGGCGAGGGGCCAGATTATTACCGCCGCCCTCGGGCGGTCCATCCACGGTTAAGGTATGACCACTACCGGTTTGGCAAACAAATAACATACCCTCGGGACCATTCCATTCGACAGAACATTGCATAATCTGATTTCCTTATAGCTATTCTTAAGATTCAATCGTATCTAACATTATGCCGTTTTAGTAGCGCTAATGGGTTATTTGATGGCTAAAAGAGGGCTAAAAATTAGCGGCTCCAGGGTATGGGTTTGTTGTTGTATTGAAGTTTTTTTGAAAAATGTCAAAAATACAACAATCACATCGTACACCTAGGGTTTTCATTAGTTTTTTCTTGCAACGCAACAAAAACTTTGTTAATATTTAATTGTTGTCGGGTTATTAGGGTTTGTCCTATAGCTCGCAGTGATTTAAACTGGAGTTTGATTAGTTTTCTCCTTACTAACTCAGACTTTAGTTTATGCAGATGTCTCCTCCACCCTCCTCCTTTGGTGGATTTGCCCGGAATCTTTTGATTCCGGGTTTTTTTTTGCAAAAAATTTGTCGCCCTAATGCTCAGTCGATGTAAGGACGGCTGACCAAACGTCTGTTTTTATCAACAATGGCTGAACATGTCCAATAAATAACAATTCATCGTTGTTGCAAATTACAATATCTTTTAATACCTTAATACTCCCTCAGCTGTTAGACTTGCAGCACACAGGGTAGAGGCATTAAGTGGGCGTCAGTGCAAATGACTTACTTAAGTGCCTTTTTCAACTAATTCATTCTTTTTATAGTAGAACGTAGTGACAGAAGCTTGGCAATATCTTTTGATTTGTATTGTGGCTTTTTCGGTGGGCGGTTTGATTATCGCCTCCGAGCGTTGGCATGGGCGCTTTACTGGTGACTCTGATCTGAATAAGCCACAGGCCTCGCATGTACGGTCCACGCCGCGTATTGGTGGCTTAGCCGTGTTTGCGGGGACCTTGGCGGGCTTGTTGGTTTTAGGGAGGCCGGACAATACTACGCTCAATTGGTTTTGGCCAGCGCTATTTGTGGCTGCCATGCCGGTATTTGTGGCAGGTATTTTAGAGGATATTACCAAGGACATCGGTGCGGGTAAGCGTTTATTAGCAGCCTTTGCATCGGCTGCCATTGCCTGGTGGTTTTTTGGTGGCGTCTCCCGTGTAGGCTTTGAATGGCTTGATTGGGTGCTTAGTTTTTGGCCGGTATCTTTACTCTTTACTATGGTAGCGGTCGGTGGCTGTACCCATGCCATGAATTTAATTGATGGGATGAATGGTCTTGCCGGCATGGTCTCTTGCTTAATTGCCATTTCACTGGCCTTAGTAGCCTATCAGGTCAATGATACGGCAATTTTTGTCATCGCTTTAGCCATGGCTTCTGCGGTGATGGGCTTTTTGGTGTGGAATTTTCCCTTCGGGCGCGTCTTTTTAGGCGATGGTGGCGCTTATTTTATCGGCTTTATGTTGGCTGAGTTGGCGGTGCAATTAGTAGCGCGCAATCCTTCGGTATCACCTTTTTATGCCATTGCGGTGCTGTTTTATCCGGTTTTTGAAACCATGTTTTCGATTTGGCGTCGTCGCTTTATCCGTAAAGTGCGGGTAGATCAACCGGATGCCTTGCATTTACATCAATTAATTTTCCGCCGCTTAGTGAGAGTGACCTTCAGTCGTGATAGTCGCGACAGTGTACCGGCCTTATGTAATGCCTTAACCTCACCTTATTTGTGGGTACTGTGTTTGATTGGTTTAGTACCCGCCACGATTTTCTGGGATCAGGCATGGTTCCTATGCTTGTCTATGTTTGTGTTCTCAGTGCTATATTTGTGGCTGTACTCGCGTTTAGTGAACTGGCGTTGTCCGCGTTGGTTGTTATTACCCTCTGTGTTTAGTCGCAGATAAATGATATGTATTATTGTGTTGTTAGGAGTTTGCCTTGAAGTTGGAAGATATTAAACTTGCAGTGATTGGTCTAGGCTATGTGGGTTTGCCACTGGCCGTGGAGTTTGGTAAAAAGCGTTCGGTGATTGGTTTTGATATTAACCGTCAGCGCGTTGAGGAATTACAAGGCGGTCATGATCATACGCTTGAAGTCGGGTCCGAGGATTTGGCAGCAGCAACGCATTTGCGTTATGCCCACGATCCTGAGGAATTACGCGAGGCTAATGTATATATTGTGACGGTACCAACACCGATTGATGCGTATAAGCGTCCTGATTTGACCCCCTTAATTAAGGCCTCGGAGATGTTGGCTAAGGTCTTGCAGCGGGGTGATATTGTGATTTATGAATCCACGGTTTACCCCGGGGCGACTGAGGATGATTGTGTGCCAGTGCTAGAGCAGTTTTCTGGTCTTAAGTTTAATCAGGATTTTTTTGCCGGCTATAGTCCGGAGCGTATTAATCCAGGTGATAAGGAGCGTCGCGTTAGCAATATTGTGAAGGTGACTTCAGGCTCTACGCCCGAGGTGGCAGCCTTAGTTGATCAGTTGTATCAGCAAATTATCACCGCCGGTACGCATCAGGCACCGAGTATTAAGGTGGCTGAAGCGGCCAAAGTGATTGAGAACACACAACGTGATGTCAATATTGCCTTAATTAATGAATTAGCGATCATTTTTAATCGTATGGGCATTGATACGGAAGCCGTGCTAAAAGCTGCCGGCACCAAGTGGAACTTCTTGCCATTCCGTCCGGGTTTGGTGGGTGGTCATTGTATTGGTGTGGACCCCTATTATTTAACCCATAAAGCGCAGTCTATTGGTTATCATCCCGAGATTGTGTTGGCGGGTCGTCGTTTAAATGACAGCATGGGTACCTATGTTGTGGCTCAGCTGATTAAAGCCATGACAAAAAAGCGAATTCAGGTGCAAGATTCTCGCGTCTTAGTCATGGGTTTGACTTTTAAGGAAAATTGCCCGGATCTGCGTAACACACGGGTAGTGGATATTATTCATGAACTGGCCGAATACAATATTAACGTTGATGTCTATGATCCATGGGTAGATCCAGAAGAGTGTGAGCGTGAATACGGTATTAAACCCATTCAAAGCCTAGCAGAGGGCGTGTATGATGCGATCATACTGGCGGTGGGGCATCATCAATTTAAAGCGATGGGGGCAGCTAAAATCCACGCCACCGGTAAACCTGAGCATGTACTGTACGATCTCAAATATCTCTTTGATGAGTCTGAGACTGATTTGCGTCTGTAGTCTTTGTGGGTTTGCTTAATTTATTTTTAACATCGTTATGAGTACTAAATTTGAAGCAGTCAAGCAACAACTCCTAGCCCAACCCAAAACATGGTTGGTTACGGGTTGTGCTGGTTTTATCGGCTCCAATCTATTGGAGTTTTTATTAAAGCATCAGCAAAAAGTCGTGGGTGTGGATAATTTTTCCACCGGCTTTCAGCATAATCTTGATGAAGTGCAAGCTCAGGTGACGCCTGAACAGTGGGCGGGTTTTCGCTTTATTGAGGGCGATATACGTGATTTGGCGACGTGTCGTGAAGCGGTCAAGGGCGTGGATTATGTCTCTCATCAGGCAGCCTTAGGCTCGGTGCCGCGCTCCTTAAATGACCCGCTCACAAGCAATGCGGTCAATATTGACGGTGCCTTAAATATGATGGTGGCGGCGCGTGATGAGGGGGTACAGTCCTTTGTTTTTGCAGCCTCTAGCTCGACCTATGGTGATCATCCGGCGCTCCCTAAGCAGGAGCCGATCATTGGTAATCCCTTGTCGCCTTATGCGGTGACTAAGTATGTCAATGAATTATACGCCCGTGTTTTTGCCATGAGTTATGGTTTTAAATCCATTGGTTTGCGTTATTTTAACGTCTTCGGTAAGCGTCAAACGCCGGACGGCGCATATGCGGCCGTGATTCCTAAGTGGACGGCGGCGATGATCCACGGTGAGCCAGTGGTGATTAATGGCGATGGCGAAACCAGTCGCGACTTTTGCTATATCGATAATACGGTGCAGGCAAATATTCTCAGCTCCTTGCAGATGCCAGACTCTGGTTTTGAAGTGTATAACGTGGCCCTAAATCACCGTACCTCACTCAATGAGCTTTTTGGCTTTTTACAGGAGCTGTTGCAGGAAAATGGCATTGCTTATGAGCAAGCGCCTATTCACCAGGACTTTAGAGCAGGTGATGTGCGACATTCCCAAGCCGATATCTCTAAAATCACTCAGCAACTGGGTTATCAGCCAACGCATAGTATTCGAGAGGGCTTGGCTGAGGCTATGCCGTGGTATATCAATTTTCTGAAGTAAGTCGTGTTGTCTAAGCGTCTTAAAGCTCTGGACGGAGACCACCTGCGAATTGCCAAAGGCGCTTTGCGGGTGGCTTTTTTCTTGTTTATCGGGAAAATAGCGGGTGCGCTCAAAGAAATGGCGGTGGCAAATCGCTATGGGGTGAGTGATGTGGTCGATGCCTACCAGTTCACCATGACCATGAGTACCTGGTTGCCGAGCACCTTGGTGGGCGTTTTTTCGATGGTGCTAATTCCTAGCTTTGTGAAGTTGCGGCATGATGTTGAAGCAGAGCAGCATCGCTTTATTTCCCAATGTGAGGGCATCTTATTGCTGCTCGGGGTGTTGCTAAGCGGCTTGACTTTTTACTTATGGCCATGGGTGCTAACGCATGCGGCCGAGGGCTTTAGTGCGGAGACCAAGGCCTTGAGTCAACGCATGATTTATGGCTTTGCCCCCACGGTGATTCTGATTCTGCTGATTGGCCTCAGTATGTCCCGCTTAAGAGCGCGTGAAAAACATATTAATACTTTATTAGATAGTTTGCCTGCGCTCTTTATTTTGTTGTGGATTTTACTGAGTCCAGGCGATACCTCAGTGGTGCCTCTGTTATGGGGTACCTTATTAGGCTATCTGGTGCAGGCATTCGTTTTACAAATATTAGCCGCGCGGGCTGAACCGCATCGCGCTTGGTTTAAGCCCTCGATTAGTCTATCGTCACCGTATTGGGCGGCGGTGATTAGTGCTGCCGGTGTGATGTTAATCGGGCAGGTCGCCATGAGCTTTGTGGGACCCTTGGATCAAATGATTGCCGCAAAACTCGGTGATAATGCGAATGCCACTTTGGGTTATGCGGCACGGGTGCTATCGTTAATTATCGGCTTGGGGGCAGCCTCAGTGGGGCGTGCCGCTTTGCCGGTATTGGCCGATGTACAGGCACAAGGTGAGTATACCAAAGCGCGTTCAATGGCCCTGAAATGGGCCTTGGGGATGATGGGGCTTGGCGTGTTGGCGGTGCTAGTGCTGTGGTTATTGAGTCCTTACTTGGTGCAATTACTCTTTCAACGTGGTGCCTTTAGTGCGGACAATACTGCTACTGTCACCTCCGTCATGCGTTATGGCTTATTACAACTCCCTTTTTATTTTGGCGTGTTGATTTTAGTTCAATTGATGGCCAGTCAAAATCGCTATACCTTGATGGCAGCCATCGCCGTGGCAAATTTCGCACTTAAAGCGGTATTAAGTTTCTACTTAGCTCCTATCATGGGTGCTGAGGGTATTATGTTGGCCACAGCCATGATGTATTTACTATCTTTTTGCTGTTATTTTGTGGCAGTGACGGTGATTAAGCCAGGATTTGTGAAAATCTGAAACGGATCGGTATTGTGATAGCCAAGCTGGGACAAATTACTTAAAATTACGATGGGCGTGCTTAAGTTTCAATAGGTTTTATGTTAAGGAATCAATTACATAGTCGCATTCTGCTATATATTCCCTCGTTGCGTGGTGGGGGAGCGGAGCGTGTCGCTGTTGAGTTGGCTAGGCGTTGGGCGTACGATGGCTATGAGGTGATTGTATTGACGCAAGCGGATCCCGCCACCGATGTTTACCCATTGGATGCGCGCGTGCAGCGCGTCAGTTTGGATACTTTCGGTAGGACTGGTTTGTTTGCGCATTTGACGCAGATTCGACGCCTACGTCGTGAGCTTAAGCGTTATCGTCCAGATCTCTTGGTGTCTTTTATGACATCCGGGTCGATCTTTGCGGTGATAGCGGCGATGGGCTTACCTTGTCAGGTGATTGTGACGGAGCATGCTTATCCACCTTTTCAAAAGCTGTCAAAGCATTGGCAGCGTCTCAGACGATTTTTTTATCCTAAAGCTGCGCGCGTTGTTACCTTAACCCAAGCGACTGCCGATTATTTAAAAAAAGAGATTCCCAAAGCCTCCTTTTGCGTAATTCCAAATGCGGTGCAATGGCCTCTGGAGCAGCATGAACCTAGAGTGCAAATACCCAAGGGGGAGGGTAAAAAATGGCTCTTAGCCGTCGGTAGGCTGCAGCCCGTCAAAGGCTTTGATTTATTGATTAATAGCTTTGCTAAGTTTGCTGACGCCTATCCCCAGTGGGATTTATTGATTTTAGGTGAGGGGCCAGAGCGTGATAGTTTAGCGCAACAAATTGAGCGTGCTGGTCTGCAACAACGTGTCTTTTTAGTAGGGCGTGTTGGTAATATGCAGTGGTGGTATAGTCAAGCTGATTTATTTGTGCTGAGCTCGCGCTCCGAGGGTTTATCAAATAGTCTGCAAGAGGCGATGTCCTGTGGTTTGCCTTGCGTGGCTTATGACTGTGATGTGGGTCCACGCGAATTAATTCGCCATGATATTGACGGCTATTTGGTGTCGCAAACCGAGTCCGTTGATGCACTAAAAGACAGCATTGTCAGCTTGATTCGAGACCCTCAACGCATGGAGGATTATGCTCGGCGTGCGGTAGATATGCGTGACCGCTATAGTATGCGCCGCATTAGCGGTATGTGGCATAAGCTCTTCCAAGACGTCTTACAAGATAAACGCTAAAAGGCCATCCAATGCAGCCACTTGACGCCGCAGTAGCCGGCAGAAAAATCCTTATACTGATCAGCTCAATGAACGTCGGTGGCGCCGAACGGGTGGTGGCCACCTTGGCGAATAATTGGGTGCGTCTAGGTCATGAGGTACGAATTGTGCCTTGTTTTGCGCAAGGCACCGGTCAGTCTTTTTACCCCCTTGATGAGCGTATTGATTTGCATTGGCTGGCCCAAGACCTACCTCAGTCCAAGCTACTGGCTCGTTTGCTTAAGCCCTTGGTGCTGCGTCGTTTGCTTAAACAATGGCAAGCGGATGTGGTCGTTTCTTTTTTAACAAATGTCAATGTCACGGCGCTGCTAGCGACGCTCGGCCTAACACAACCGGTCATTGTTTGTGAACGCACCGATCCCTTATCAGAAAGCCATTTGCCACTGATATTGAGAAAGCTTAGAAAAGTGCTTTATCCCAAAGCGGCTGCGGTGATGCTACAAACGCAGGCTGCCGCTAGCGATTATGCAGCGTTAAATCCCGCCATTAAGCAGGTGCCGACCATTGCTAATCCGCTATCTGATGCTTTGGTGGCGGAATTAAGTGCAAGCGCAAGCGCTCAAGCAAGGTCGGAAGCAGCTCAGTCGCCGCCTAAGGTATTATTGGCGATGGGGCGCTTGGTGCCGATTAAGCAATACGCTTTTTTAATCAATTGCTTTGCGGCAGTGGCCAAGGATTTTACCGATTGGCAATTGCATATTTATGGCTCAGGTCCCTTAGCGGAATCCTTGCAAGCGCAGATTGATGAGCTAGGCTTATCAAATCAAGTGCTATTAAAGGGAGCGACCAAAACGCCCTGGCAATGTATGCGTGCTGCTGATGCCTTTGTAATGGCTTCTGAGCGTGAAGGCTTTCCTAATGTGTTATTAGAGGCCATGGCGAATGGCTTAGCCTCGATTGCCATTGATTGCCCCTATGGTCCAGCCGAGGTTAGCCAAGGGGGTAACTTGGCCCTATTAGTGCCATTCTCCAAGAACCGTGCAGGGCACTATGATCACAGCACGCAGGCGGCATTTATTGATGCCTTAAGAAAGTTGCTGGCAAATGATACGCTTAGGCAACGTTTGGCGGCAGAGGGTCAAGCCTATGTGCTTAAGGAATACGCCACTGAACGCATTTTGCAGCATTGGGAGGCCTTGTTTCAAACCTTAGGGATTAAGTCCAGTGTGACTGCGCAAAGCCCAGCGCCTAAGGGTTTAAAGGTGTTGCATTTAATCAGTGGTTTAGGCCATGGTGGCGCAGAAACGGTGCTGCAGCGCTTGGTGACTCATGCTAAAAAAGATCAGCATTGTGTGCTTAGTATGCAGGATGAGGGGGTGATTGGCCCCGCACTGCGGGCAGCGGGTATTGAATTGCATTGCTTAAACATGCCACCCGGCAAAATGTCCATCGGCGATTTTATGCGCCTACGCAAGACCTTAAAGCAGTTAGCTCCCGATGTGGTGCAATGCTGGATGTATCATGCCGATATGGTGGGTGGTTTGGCAGCGCGTTTGGCGGGTATTAGGACGGTGCTTTGGGGGGTGCGTAACTCCGGCGATAATCTAGCCAGCAGTAGCCGTTCCTCCTATATTTTAGCCCGCTATTTTGCTTGGACTTCGTATTTGATTCCCCGTTTGATTGTGGTCTGTGCCGAGTTGGCAGCACAGCGGCATCGTGCCTGGGGTTATCAAGCTGCTAAAATTCGTGTGATTCCTAATGGCTATGATCTTAGTCGTTGGCAGCCAGCAAGCCCTGCACATAAAAAGGCCATGCGAGAGCAGTTGGGTCTGGCCATTGAGGATGAGGTGATCGGCTTTGTGGCTCGTTGGAATCCATTAAAAAATCATGCCAATTTGATTCAAGCGATGGCACGCTTGCAAGCACAGCGTCCAGGTCTTAAATTATTGCTTATCGGTGAGGGCTTGGATAGCAGTAATGCAGAGCTCATGGCGCTCTTGGCTGAGGCTCAATTAGTGGTGGGGCAGCAGGTGTTGCTGCTCGGACGGCGGGATGATGTGCCTGCCTTAATGCCTATTTTAGATCTGCATGTATTAGCGAGCTTGGCCGAGGGTTTTCCCAATGTGGTGGCCGAAGCCATGGCTTGTGAAGTGCCAAATGTGGTCACCAATGTAGGCGATGCCGCCTTTATTGTAGGGGAGGTAGGTTGGGTCGTGCCACCACAGGATGCGGCTGCCCTAGCGCAAGGCATTGATCAAGCACTGACGTTTTTAACCGGTGCTGAAGCCGCTCAGTTTAAGCGGCAATGCCGTCAACGGGTATTGGATAATTTCAGTCTACCCAAAATGGTTCAAGCCTATGAAGCAGTTTGGCGTGAAGCCATAGACAAATAAGGGAACGGTACGTATGCAAAAAATACTTATGGTGGTCAATAACCCAGCATTTTTTCTCTCCCACCGTTTAAATGTTGCACTAGCCGCTAAGGCGCAAGGTTACCAGGTGGTGATTGCCACCATGGATGGTCCGGCAGTAGCCACGATTAAAGCGCATGGCTTTGAGCATGTGGTATTCCCAATGCGTCGTAGTGGCATGAACCCCGTGATTGAGTTAGCGAGTATCTGGGCGCTTTATCGAATGTTTAAGCGGGTACAACCGGATTTAGTGCATTTGGTAACGATTAAGCCGCTGCTTTACGGTGGCATTGCCGCTCGTTTAGCTGGCATCAAGGCGGTGGTCTATGCGGTCTCCGGCATGGGTTTTTTATTTACCGGTGAGCGCAGCCAATTGAATGTGGTTAGCTTGATTACACGTCAACTCTATCGTTTAGCGCTAGCGCACCCGAATAGTCGCATTATTGTGCAAAATACAACGGATAAAGCCACCTTGCAATCGATGACACAGCTTAAGGATGAGCAATTAGTATTAATCCGTGGTTCGGGGGCGGATTTAAATCATTATCAATACTTGCCGGAACCCCCGGCCCCACCTATCGTGGTGACGATGGCAGCACGCTTACTACGAGATAAAGGGGTTAGGGAGTTTGTAAGTGCAGCGCGTCTTGCTAAGGCCCAAGGGCGTGATGATATTATTTGGCAATTAGCGGGGAGTCCCGATCCTGGTAATCCTGCCTCTATTAGCGAGCAGGAGCTGGCCCAATGGCAGCGTGAGATTCGCTATTTAGGTGAGGTGGAGGATATCGCTGAGCTGTATAGTCAATCTCACATTGTGACCTTGCCCTCCTATCGCGAGGGCTTACCAAAGTCCTTAGTTGAAGCTGCTGCCTGCGGTAGGGCGGTGGTGACGACTGATGTGCCGGGTTGTCGAGATGCCATCGAGAGCGGCGTCACCGGTTTTTTAGTGGAAGTGTGTGATGCTGAAGCACTCTATGAGGCGGTGTTGAAATTGGCAGACGATGAGGAATTACGTCAATCCATGGGGCGTGCCGGTCATCAATTGGCTTTGGAGGAGTTTGACGAAAAGCTGATCGCAAATAAGCAAGTAGCCCTTTATCAGGCACTACTTGCTTAATCTATTGGCTTAGAATGGCAATTCACTCTGCGGTCTAATTGCTAAAATAGCTGCTCTAAACTCTGCTTTAATACGTCTTAACGCCTCCTCATTCTGTGCCTCAAAGCGTAGTACCACCACCGGGGTAGTATTGGAAGCACGTGCTAAGCCAAAGCCGTCAGCATATTCTGCGCGTACGCCATCGATTTGATTGGTACTGAGTGCGCTAGGGAATTGGCCCTCACGCTGTAGTCGTTCAATCAAGGCATGTGGCTCGCCTTCTTGCATGGCTAGCTTTAGTTCCGGTGTGGAAAGATCCTGCGGTAGTGCTGCTAGGGTGCCATTCGGATCCTCGACTTGGGAGAGAATTTCTAATAAACGAGCGCCCGCATATAGACCGTCATCAAAGCCGTACCAACGCTCTTTAAAGAAGATATGACCACTCATTTCACCGGCTAAGGGGCTGCCGATTTCGGCCATTTTTGCTTTGACCAACGAGTGACCGGTCTTCCACATTAAAGGCTTACCGCCGGCAGCTTTAATCGCTTCACCGACATGCCGACTGCATTTCACATCATAAATAATGGTGCTGCCAGGAACGCGCTTTAATACATCTCTTAAAAAGAGAATTAATTGGCGATCGGGCCAGATAATCTCACCGCTTTTAGTGACCACACCCAAGCGGTCGGCATCCCCGTCAAAGGCTAAGCCAAGCTCACAATCGGTATTTTGTAGATGCTTGATAATCGCTTGTAAGTTGTTTGGATCGGCTGGATCGGGGTGGTGATTAGGAAAGCTACCATCGACCTCACAATAGAGTTCATCAACTTCACAGCCCAAGGCTTGAAAAAGCTTGGTGGCCGACACCGCACCTACGCCATTACCACAATCAATAACGATTTTCATGGGGCGGGCTAATTTGACATCACGGCTAATACGGGCAATATACGCTTCGATCACATTCTCTGCAGTGGCTTGGCCCTGCGCCTCGGGTGTACGCTCCGCTGCACTTGCTGTACCGCTTAAGGCCTGCATCTCTCTATGCAGTGAGGAAATATCTTCGCCGTAAATGGCCTTGCCGTCTAGCATGATTTTAAAACCATTGTAGGCGGGCGGATTATGACTGCCGGTAATGGCAACCGCTAGGCCGATGGCATGCTCAGCTGCCTGATAATAAACCATCGGCGTAGGCACCATGCCGATATCCAGCGTATTGATACCCTCAGCACGCATGCCTGCCGTGAGTGCCGCTGCGAGTTCGGGACTGCTGTGCCGGCCATCATAGCCCACCACGGCCTCATGAATGCCCAGTGTCAGTGCGCGTTGTGCCAAGGCGCGCCCTAGTAACTGCGCAAACGGGGCATTTAATTCGCTGGGCACAATGCCGCGAATATCATAGGCTTTATAGACTTGTGGCGGGAGCTCGAGAAATTGTGTCACAAAATCACCTTTGCATGAAGTACAGTACATTAAACAGTTAAAGAAGTATAATACCAGTACATTAGGATATGTCCGCATTTCATCTATTATTTAGGTTTCATAATGAGTTTAATCAATGATTTAGTTAGTATCGTCGGCGCCGAGCACGTATTAGAGGGTGAGGAAGCGGCGCCATATTTAAGCGATTGGCGTAATCGCTACAAGGGTCGTGCCCAAGCGGTGGTTCGTCCGGCTAATACGCAGGAAGTGGCTGATGTTGTTAAGCTATGCGCTCGTTATGAAGTGCCGATGGTGACACAGGGTGGTAATACAGGCCTTTGCGGCGGTGCCACCCCGAGTAACAAAGGCGATGCGGTGCTGATTTTGATGACTCGTCTAAACCATATTCTTAACGTCGACACGGTTAACGATACCATCACGGTACAGGCGGGTTGTATTTTGCAACAGGTACAGGAGGCCGCCGCTAAGCATGAGCGTTTATTCCCGTTAAGCTTGGCCGCCGAGGGGAGTTGCACTATCGGTGGTAATCTTGCTACCAATGCTGGTGGCACCCAGGTGCTACGCTATGGTAATGCCCGCGATTTAGCCTTAGGTCTTGAGGTGGTGACACCCGAAGGCGATATTTTGAATGGTCTTAAGGGCTTACGCAAGGATAATACCGGTTACGACTTACGCAATTTATACATCGGTAGCGAGGGTACCTTAGGTATTATTACGGCGGCGACCTTAAAGCTGTATCCACAGCCGGCTGCCGAGTGCACTGCCTTAGTTGCCTTTGAGTCCTTGGAAGATGCCTTATATATGCTGAACTATTCACGCAAAGGCTTTGCCTCACGCTTGGAGGGCTTTGAGTTGATGTCGGACTATTGTCTGAAAATTGTGAATGAGTGCTTCCCTGAGCAGTCCTTGCCATTGAGTTTGGATTATCCTTGGTATGCTTTAATTCATATTGCCGACAGCGATAGTGAGGAGCAGGCACGCGAGATTTTCCACCGTGTGTTAGAGCAAGCCTTAGAGGACGATATTATTCAGGATGCAGTTTTAGCCGAGTCCTTACAGCAGGCGCATGATTTGTGGCATTTGCGTGAGAGTATTCCTTTGGCTGAAGCCATGGTAGGTCAAGGGATTAAAAACGATATTTCAGTACCTATCTCCAGAATTGCGCCTTTTGTGGATGATACCAATACAGCCTTACAGTCATGGTACCCAGGCGTGCGACACATTATTTTCGGTCATTTAGGTGACGGTAATTTACATTATAATATCGGTGCCCCGGTTGGCGAAGAAGAGGGCTTTTTATCGAAGCAGGAAGAGGCCTTTAAAATCGTTTTTGATAGTGTGGTTGACTACGATGGTTCAATCAGTGCTGAGCATGGTATCGGTCAGCTCAAAAAGGATATGCTACCTGACTACAAAGACGAGGTTGAGATCGCTGTGATGCGCAAAATTAAGCGCGCACTTGACCCCCTAGGTTTGATGAACCCAGGTAAAGTCATTGATAGCGTGGATTTTGATTATTAATTGAGTCCAAGGCTTAATCTCATAGCAGACCCGGTAAGCGAGTTTTACCGGGTTTTTTGTGTGTTGAACGTTTTAGTAGCGTTGACATTTCACGCAATAGTAGGTGGCGCGTTGACCCTGGACGATTTTTCTAATTGGCGTGCCACAGACATGGCAGGGCTGATTTTCCCGATCATAGACATTGGCATGAATTTCAAAATAGTTGCCGGGCTCACCGTTGGCGTTTAAAAAGTCCCTGAGGGTGCTGCCACCACTGGCTAGCGCTGCATTCAAAGTGCTTAAAATGGCAGCGTGCAAGCGCTCAACCCGAGCTTTGGAGAGCGATTGGGCACTCACCTTTGGGTTGATCTTGGCTAAAAAAAGACTTTCGGAGGCGTAAATATTGCCTACGCCTACTACGATATCGCCGTCTAACAGCGCCGTTTTAATGGCTTTTTTCTTGCGCTTTAAGCCTTGGTATAAATGCGCGATCGTAAAATCATCACTCAAAGGCTCCACCCCTAGCTGCTTTAATAAGGGGTGCGCTAACACGGGTCCATCGCCATGAGGATGCCAGACCACTGCCCCGAAACGGCGTGGATCATTGAGTCGTACGGTAATATGACCGAAATCCCAAATCACATGATCATGCTTTCGCAGTAACTCCTCGGCGTGGCATAGACGCATGGAGCCGGACATGCCCAAATGCACTAATAACACACCGCTTTCAAAGTGTAAGAGCAGGTACTTGCCACGACGTTCACATTTTATTAATAATTGACCACTCAAAATCTCTGCCAACTCAGGTAAAATGGGCCAACGGAGCTGTGCTTGATAAATGCTGAGCTTCTGTAGGCGTTGACCCTCAATGGCCGGTGCAAGTCCGCGACGCGTGGTTTCGACTTCAGGTAATTCTGGCATAATGTGTGATTAAACTAGTTTATTTGTTGGAGCAACTCGATTTTGCTTAAAAAAATACTAACGCTTCTTACTCTATCACTTTCTGTTCAGGCAGGTAGTCTGGCGACGCCTTTTTACGCCCAAGCGCTTGATACTGCTCCCTTTGCTGCACGTCATTCCAATCTCTTATTCAAAACGCCAAAGGAGATGGGGGAGATTGTATTAAAGCCCTATGTGAGCGTAGAGGATATTTATCAGCTCACTATCATGCATTTGGCGATCGAGGACGAGTACTATGATATTGCTGGACCGATTGCCTTAGAGCTCGCAAAATCCAAGGGTTCTAAAGAGCTGGCTAAGATGGCGAGTGCCATTTATGCCATGCTGGAAGAGCCTGAGCGCGCCTTAGAAGCGGCGGCTTTATGGCGTAGCTTGGATGATGAAAGTGAAGAGGCTCATCTGAATTATTTAATTGTTGCAGCCCAAACGGGTGAGTATGAGGGCTTGACCAAGGAGTTAAAACGTCGCTTAGCCCTAAATGTGGCTGCACCAGATGTGGCCTTAGCTGAGGTGGCGGAGTTTTTAGGTCGTCTGAATCAGCCGCAAAAGGCCTTGGAGATATTTCAGGAGTTGATTGCTGAGCCTTTAGCGGTCGCACCTGGTCTTATCAGTGTGTTCTTATCGGATTTTGCGATGTATGCTAACGATGAGGAAATGGCATGGAATGAAGCATTACGGGCGCTGCATGATAAAACGCTCTCGCCCGAGGTGAGCGCAATGGCGGCTAGGCGTATCCTGCAGCTCTCTGAGGGACCGCGTAATTTACAGGCCTTGCACCTAGTGAGTCAATACATTGAGGCCCATCCTGAGCAGCGTGCGGTACGCTTATTGTATGCGCATGTGTTGACGCGGGATAAAAAGTTCGATTTAGCCTTAGAAGAGTTGGCTAAGATGAATGAGCTTAATCCTGAAGACTTTGATTTACTGTACTATCGTGCCCAGGTTGATTATCAAGCAGGAAATCTGCAGGATGCGTTACTGTATTTAGGGCAGTACTTGGCAGTGCAGGAGCAGCGCCGTGAGTCCTTGCCCGATGATCGGACAAATGCTCAAGCCTCGGCGACCGATGCCTATTTTTTAATGGCAAAAATCTATGAGGATTTAGGTGAATATCAAAAGGCGATTGAGCAGTTGACACTGATTGATGAGCCAGCAGCGCAGCATGATGCCTTAATTGAGCAGGCTGCCCTCTACATTAAGTTAAAACGCTATACCCAAGCGCATGCCTTATTAGAGCAAATTCAACCCGAAGATGATGAGCAGAGCTATGTGCGTGCCTTATTGATGAATGCTGCGCTTAGTCGGGATCGGGGCGAGTACACGATGGGTTTGGAATACATTGAGCGAGCCCTAAAGTACTATCCTAATAATCTCTTTATACGCTATAGCCAAGCGATGCTGTTTGAGCAGATGGGTGAGGTGGATAAGGCCATTGCCTTATTAGAGCAGATTTTGCAGGAGGATCCTTTTGATTCCGAATCGTATAATGGCCTTGGTTATGTGTTAGCGGATAATGATCTCCGCTTAGCGGAGGCGACGGAATTGATTGAGCGCGCCTTAGCGATGGCACCGGATAGTGTACATATTCAGGATAGTTACGGTTGGCTGAATTTTCGCTTAGGGCATTTCGCTTTGGCGCAGAGCTATTTGGAAATGGTTTGGGCTAAAGAGCCGATGGCCGAAGTGGCAGCGCATTTGGCCGATGTTTATTATCAAATGGGTGATAAAGACCGGGCTTTTGAGTATTTACAAAAGGGTTATGAGCTCAATGCCGAGGATCTTACACTAATCGATACGATTGAGCGTTTGGGCTATACCCCTAGCGAGCCGCCAGCGCCGGCTGTCTCAGTTGAGACGGATGGCGCCCCGCAGGAAGCGAGCTCATCAACAACACCTGATTAATCACAAAGGAATATTATGCAGTTTATCCCAAGGAAGGCGTTTATTTGTTTATGCTTAGTTGCCACGGCGCTGTTAGCGGCGTGTAGTGTGACGCCAAGCGTGGACCAACAGCAGATAACAGAGCAAACACGCATTGGTCGCTTTGCGGTATTGGCCTTTGATAAGCGCGAAGGAGTCAATAAGGACGCCGTGCAAGGCGGCTTTGTATGGCGTGATCTTGGCACCAATCTAGTATTGGATCTGACCAATCCCTTGGGTAGTACCTTAGCCCGGGTGGAGGTCAGTGGTTTTCAATCGGTCTTAATTAATAGTGCTGGGCAGCGCATGGTGGCACCGAGTCCGGATGATTTGTTGGCACGAGTCCTAGACGGTCGCCCTTTGCCGGTGAGTGGTATACGCTATTGGGTCAAAGGGGAGTTAATGCCGACGGCCCAAGCGCTGGGGGTAACGCACGATGAGCAAGGGCGCTTACTCACGGCCGAACAAAATGGTTGGCAGATTAGCTTAAGTGAGTATGATGCCAAGGGCCCTACGCGAATGCATTTGCTACGCAATGAGCCGGCCGAGCGTATTAGTGTGCGTTTGAGTGTCGATCGCTAGGGCATGATGAGTGCATTAACGATCAAGACCCCCGCCAAGCTGAATCTTTTTTTGCATGTGACGGGCAGACGTGAGGATGGTTATCATCTGCTGCAAAGTCTTTTTGTGCCTATTGCATGCTACGATCATTTAAGCTTCAAGCTTAATGTGCATGGGCAAATTCGTCGTCTCACGGACAATGCCGGCATTGCGGAAGCCGATGACTTGGTGATTAAAGCGGCACATGGCTTAAAAAAACTGGTGGGACGCACTGATTTGGGCGTGGCGATAGCATTACAGAAAAACATCCCTAGCGGCGCAGGCTTGGGTGGTGGCTCAAGCGATGCGGCAGCGACCTTAATGGCGCTTAATCAGCTTTGGGATTTGCAGCTAAGGCGTGATGAGTTGTTGCCTTTGGCTTTGCAATTAGGGGCTGACGTGCCTTTTTTTCTGTATCAAGAAGCAGCGTTGGTTGAGGGGATTGGTGAGCGTATTACACCGCTACGGCAGGACTTAAGGGAGCGCTTGGCGGGGGCGCATTATGTATTGTTGGTGCCTAAACTAGCCATTCCCACGGTCAGTATTTTTCGCGATCCCCGCTTAAAAAGAGATACGTCGCAACTGAGCGTGGCGCAACTTGAAAAGGCGCTGGCTGAAACCGAGCCACTTTGGCGTTATGGGCATAATGATC
Organism: Oligella sp. HMSC09E12; assembly: GCF_001808505.1. NCBI lineage: Bacteria > Pseudomonadati > Pseudomonadota > Betaproteobacteria > Burkholderiales > Alcaligenaceae > Oligella > Oligella sp. HMSC09E12. The sequence goes on along the minus strand of NZ_KV793577.1, from coordinate 42,489 downwards.
TGGAGTCTGTAGCGCGTACGCAGCACCCTGCCTTAGAGGCAATGGTGCAATGGTTGCGTGATGTAGGGATTGAGGTGCGGATGAGTGGGGCCGGTTCCGTGTTTTTTGCGGTGTGTCAGACGTCACAGCAGGCTGAGGAGATGGTGGCGCAAGTAAGACAAGCCTATGCTGAATTGCTACAGCGCACAGATGCTGTGGCCGAGCTATTGTGTAGCTTGGCATTGCGTTGTGTAGCCGTAGCGGCGATCTAGTTGATAGCCGTAGGGCAAGGGTATGTCGTCTTTATGTTGCACTTTTGAAACAAATACCTTGTTCTTTTAGATAAAAAGCCTTAAAGCGCTTGTCTTTATCTTAAAACGATGTATAATTTTATCTTTCAGGTGTTGGGCTGTAGCCAAGCTGGTTAAGGCACCGGATTTTGATTCCGGCATGCGAAGGTTCGAATCCTTCCAGCCCAGCCACACTGATTATGCTTTTTTGATTGACCGTACGCTTACGACTAGTTCAACACAGATTATGTGCCTTTCTTGGTTGTAGCTAGTACGGTTTTTTTGTGCCAAAATTTTCTAGCGGACACAATCTCAGGTATTGTCATGACCTATAGCCCTAATTTGCACGAGCAAGCCAGCGAGCACCCTCATTTTATGATTTTTACGGGGACCGCTAATCCTCGTCTCGCCGTTGATGTTGTCAATCACTTAAATATGTCCTTAGGACAGATGACAGTAGGTCGCTTCTCTGATGGGGAGGTGATGGTCGAAATTCTTGAAAATGTCCGTGGTCGCGATGTTTTTGTATTGCAGCCGACCTGCGCGCCGACCAATGATAATCTCATGGAGATTATGGTGATGGTGGATGCCCTACGACGTGCTTCTGCGGGTCGTATCACAGCGGCTATCCCTTATTTCGGATATGCGCGCCAGGATCGTCGTCCGCGTTCAGCGCGAGTAGCAATTACTGCCAAGGTGGTAGCCAATATGCTGCAGCGTGTTGGTGTGGATCGGGTATTAACCATGGATTTACACGCCGATCAGATTCAGGGCTTCTTTGATATCCCAGTGGATAATATTTACGCGGGTCCGGTGCTATTAGCAGATATTGCAAAGCAGAATTATGAAAATCTCTTAGTGGTGTCACCAGATATCGGTGGTGTGGTGCGTGCCCGTGCCCTAGCTAAGCAATTAGAAGCGGATTTAGCGATTATTGATAAGCGTCGTCCGCGCGCTAACGTCTCCGAGGTGATGAATATTATCGGTGATGTTGAGGGTCGTACCTGCTTATTGATGGATGATATGGTCGACACCGCAGGTACGCTTTGTAAGGCTGCCGCCGCACTTAAGGATCGTGGCGCCAAGGCAGTGTATGCTTACTGTACACACCCTGTGCTATCAGGTGGTGCGGTTGAGCGTGTGGCTGATTCCGCCCTGGATGGTTTAGTTGTGACCGATACGATTCCATTACGTGATGATGCCAAAGCATGTGCTAAGATTCGTCAGCTTTCTACCGCTGCGCTTTTAGGTGAAACCATTGAGCGCATTGCCTCTGCTGAGTCTGTGAGCTCCTTATTTGTGGACTAAGCTCATCAGTGAGTCGATTTTAGCAGCAAGTGATTTTAAGGTTTTTAGCTTAGGCGCTGGTCGCGGCGCTAAGCGAGCGTTTATTGTCAGTGATGACGATAGGCGTTAATTAGGCCTGATACTGATCAGGTATTTTTTATTTTGGAGTTTGTTATGAAATTTTCAGCCACTTCGCGTAGCGTTCAGGGTTCGAGTGCGAGCCGCCGCCTGCGCCGCGCCGGCCGTGTACCTGCCATCGTTTATGGTGGTAAGGGTGAGGCCCAGAGCATTGAGTTAGATCACAACGAGATTTACCACTCATTACGTAAACCAGGTTTCGGTTCTTCTGTACTGGATATGAACTTAGATGGTAAAACTCAAAAGGTATTATTACGTGCTGTTCAATGGCACCCATATAAGCCTATCGTATTACACGTTGACTTCCAGCGCGTTCGTGCGGACGTTGCGATTGTGACTCGTGTACCACTTAGCTTTATTAATGCAGATGAATCTCCTGCGGTTAAGATTGACGGTGCTAATATCAACATCGTACTTAACGATATTGAGGTTAGCTGCTTGCCAGGTGATTTACCAGCCGAAATCGTTGTTGATCTGGGCGAAATGAAAAATGGCGATGTGTTGGATGTGGTTAGTATCACAGCGCCTGAAGGCGTTGAGTTCCTAACGCCTGAAACTGAGACGGTTGCAACGGCTCATATCGTTGCCGCTCAGGTTGAGGAAGAGGATACGGCTGAAGACGCCGCCGAAGGCGAAGAAGCTGACGCTGAGAAGCCTAGCGAAGAATAATTTCGACAGGCAATAGTGCTTAGCCCTTGCATGCGTTAAACTTGCATGCAAGGGTTTTTTTATGTGGTTTTAAATAAATGACTGAAGCAATTCGTTTAATTGTGGGTTTAGGTAATCCAGGCGCTAAGTATGAGGCGACTCGGCATAATGCCGGTTTTTGGATGCTGGATTTATTAGCCGAGGATTTTCATGCGGATTTTAAGCTAGAACATAACTTTTTCGGTGAAGTAGCGAAGTTTAGACGAGGCGGGGAGACGATTTACCTGTTAAAGCCTGCCACCTATATGAATCTGTCTGGTAAGGCAGTACAGGCGCTTAGCCATTTTTATAAAATACCAGTGCAAAGTATGTTGGTGGTGCACGATGAGCTGGATTTAATGCCGGGACAGATTAAATTAAAACGCGGCGGTGGTCATGCAGGTCATAATGGCTTACGTGATATTCAATCCAAGCTAGGTAGTAACGATTACTGGCGTTTGCGCGTCGGTATTGGTCATCCGCGTAGTTTAAATCTTAGTCAAGGGGTAGCTGACTTTGTCTTGCATATGCCCTCAAAGGTGGATCATGAGCATATTGTGGCGTGTTTGTACCGTGCGCGACAGGCAATCCCTGCCTTATTAGATGGCGATAAGGATCGGGCCAATCGGCTGTTGGCAGAGCCTAAAGCATAGGGATTAGCATGAGTCAGAATTCCTTATTTACTCAACCACAAGTACCGCAGGGGCGTAAAAGACCCCCTGCACCGCATCAAGCCGAGCGTTTCCGTGAGCAAATGCGTGATTTTTTTCGCTTTATTGTGAAGCCAGATTTCCGGCGCGGTCATGGACGGGGTAGCGGTGACGGCTGGTTTAAGGATTGGCAGCTAAATCTGCCTTGGCGGCGCTTATTACAGTGGGCGGCCTTTATGTGGGCGGTGAATATTTTAGTACTTGCGCCCATTGCCTTAGTCGCAGCGGATGGTGCTGGGGCGACCCATCGGCTAGAATTTTCTTATAGTATGGTGCCTTTGGCGGTGATTTGGGCACCGATTGTGGAGGAAATACTCTTTCGCTACAGTGCACGCAGACCAGTCGTGGCGATTTGGTTGGTGCCACTAATGTTCTTTGTGCTGTTGCGGCAGGGTACGGTGATTGGCACCTTAGGCTTAATCTTGGTGCTAGCCATTATTATGCAACTGTATCCAAGGCTCGGTCTCACCACTGCTGAGGCGCGCCTACGCTTACCTTTTAAGGTGTTAAAGCTGTATCGCCACGTTTTTGTGTGGCTGATGCATTTATTGGTCTTTGGCTTTGCCTATATGCATATTTACAATTATGAGTTTGAGCACATTAGTGTCGTTGCTGTGTTGGCGATGGTATTGCCGCAGTGGTTTTCTGGGCTCGCACTGATGTGGATGCGTATCCGCTATGGCATTGCTAATGCGATTTATTTACATGCGATTTTTAATGGTGGCCCGGTTTTATTGCTGCTTGGGGCCAAGCTAGCTGGTATTCCGCTCAGCTAAGTAGAGGTTTTTAAAGCACTTTTTTCTAAAAGGAACAAAGCGTGATTTCGCTGTGTCCAAGCGTATTAAGGGTTAAAATAGCGGATTATTCTTTATCGTTATCTAATGAATTTTCAGGATTACTATGGCACTTCAATGTGGTATCGTCGGTTTACCTAATGTCGGTAAATCAACCTTATTTAATGCATTAACCAAAGCGGGTATTGCCGCAGAAAACTATCCTTTCTGTACGATTGAGCCTAATGTGGGTATTGTCGAAGTGCCCGATCAGCGTTTAAATCAACTCGCTGAGATTGTTAAGCCGCAACGTATTTTACCCGCCACCGTTGAATTTGTTGATATTGCCGGTTTAGTAGCCGGTGCCTCTAAGGGTGAGGGACTGGGTAATCAGTTCTTAGCAAATATCCGTGAGACCCATGCCATTGCGCATGTGGTGCGTTGCTTTGAAGATGATAATGTGGTTCACGTTTCCGGTCGAGTCGACCCCATTGGCGATATTGAAGTGATTAATACCGAGTTGGCCTTAGCTGACTTGGCCTCAGTTGAGCGTGCTTTGGATCGCGCTCAACGCACCGCTCGCTCAGGCGACAAGGAGGCGCAAAAGCTTTGTGCCTTATTAGAACGCATTGTGCCCGTATTAAACGAGGCAAAAACGATCCGCAGTATGAATCTGGATGAGGATGATTTGGCCATGCTTAAGGGCTTTAGCTTTATCACAGCGAAGCCGGTGCTTTACGTGGCAAATGTACGCGAAGACGGCTTTAGCGATAATCCACATCTGCAAGCAGTGCAGGAATACGCTGCGGCGGAAAATGCGGAGGTGGTCGCTGTGTGTGCGGCGGTGGAGGCGGAAATCGCTGATCTAGATGATGAAGACAAAGCTGTATTCTTAGAGGATATGGGGATGGCTGAACCGGGTCTGAATCGTGTGATACGCGCAGCCTATAAGCTCTTAGGTCTACAAACTTACTTTACTGCTGGTGTCAAGGAGGTGAGAGCGTGGACGATTCGTATTGGCGATACTGCTCCGCAGGCGGCCGGCGTGATCCATACCGATTTTGAGCGTGGCTTTATCCGGGCCCAAACCATTGCCTTTGATGATTTTATTCAGTTCAAGGGTGAGAGCGGCGCCAAGGAAGCGGGTAAAATGCGTGCCGAGGGCAAGGATTACGTGGTGCATGATGGCGACGTGATTAACTTCTTATTTAATGTCTAATGACTCATGAATAAATGGCTTAAGCGCAGTGGTATCGTACTGGTGCTACTGATATTGACCGCAGTTGTGGGTGGGGCGATTTTCTTACTTAATTTTGACCCTAAGGTGTATCAGGATCGTCTGGTTAAGGAGATTAAGCTGCGCTATGAGCGGGATTTAAAAATTAACGGCGAGATAGAGCTCTCGCTATTTCCTCGTATCGGTCTGCGTGTGACTGATGTCAGCTTGTCCAATAAAAACGCTGAGACTGAATTCAGTTCCATGCAGGAGGTGCGCTTTGCCGTGGCGCTGTGGCCTCTCTTATTTGATCGCTTTTTAGTCGATCATGTGAAGGTCAATGGCTTTAAATCGCATATTGTACGCTATGCGGATGGCAGTTTAAATATTGATGATTTTTATGCACTGCCCCTCGACTTTGATAAAGAGCATATGGCGCGTCGTCGTCAGCAGGCCGCCGCCGAGGAGTTGCCTATCGCCGAGCGTGCCGCACGTATGGCGGCTAATGAGTTCAAAATCGATATTGCCGGTTTGGACTTGGAAAATGGCACGGTGCTAGTCGAGGATCAAGCCAGCAAGCGTCAATTTAGCCTGGATAATATGAGTATTCATACTGGCCGTATCACCTTTGGTGAGCCTTTTTCCCTGGCTTTAAATGCCAAGCTGGATGCTCGACACCCGACGGATGATGCCACCCTAAATGTACGCAGTCGCTTGCGTTTTGAACCTGTGGCTTCGATATATCAGGTGGAGCAGATTGATGCGACGTTACAGGGGCAGATTAAGGGCTACCGCGTAGCTGAAGCTGCCTTAAACGGTCGCTTCAGTGTGGATAATTTTGCTGGTGATGCCCATGGCAAAGCCTTGCGTTTGTTGCTTAATTTAAATGCCTTAGACGAATCGAAGCGGCTGTCCCATATTGATCTCGATGTGCGTGCGGATGAGGTTGGTTTAAATCGTATCGACACTCAGTTATTGGCTAAAAATTTAAGTATTAAGGGAAGTACCGCCGACCATCAGAAACGCAGTTTGGCGTGGGAGCTAAATAGTCCTAATCTTAATCTCTCCGGCTTTGATGCGGCTGCTGAGCCATTGACGGGTACCGTGCAGTTTAGGGGGGAGGAGAGCATGGACGTGAATGTCTCGCTAGATGGTTTTAGCGGTCTTGCCTCCAATCTCAAAATACGAGAAAACACGCTTAAGGGACGGTATCTGACCTCGGCTAATCGAGCCATTGATATTGATTTAAGTTCACCTTTAAGCATTAATTTACTGAGTGGGGAGTTTAGTTATCCTGCCTTACGTGGTTTACTCCGCTTAAGTGATGGGGACTTGCTCCAAGAAGCGCCGGTGATCGCCTCAATTCGTGGTGATTTAAGAAGTAGTTCGATGGACTTTAATGTGGATGCGGTGATGGATGCGGAGCGCATGAATTTATCTGGCACCCTAAAAAGTTTTTCCAAGCCTTCCATCGATTTTAAATTAAGTGCAGAATCACTGGCATTAGATCACATCCTCGGGGTGGATTCTGATTTGCCCTTAGCCTCGTTGATGCTTGAATCGGATGCGAAGGATAAGTCTCAGGCGGCTGCAGCGGCGAATCAAACTAGCACAGCGGCAGCAGTTGAGGAGGCTCCTAGCGCTAAGCCTAACAAATCAAGAAGTTTAAGTTTAAAGCAAGAGCTTCTGGCACGCTTAAGTGGCGTGGGTGTATTTGATATTGCCAAGATGAGCTATCGTGGTCTGGATTTTCAGGACTTGAGTGCGACTTTATTTTTCGACTCATCTAGTGATATTAAAATCGACGCCTTGCGTGCTAAGTTCTTTGGTGGTGAGCTTGCCGCTAATAGTCAAATGTCCTTAGATGATGGTTCACTCAAGGTGGATTTAAAGCTCAAGGATGTCGATATGGCATCCTTGCTACAGGGCTTTAAAGCACGTGCTTTATTGAGTAGTCGCGCTGATATTGATTTGGCGCTAGCAACACAAGGCCTTAGTGAAAAGGAATTACTGCAAAACTTAAACGGTCAATTAAGCCTTGATAGTGCTGAGGGCAAGTGGCATGGTTTTTCCATGAAGCGAGTGTTGGATGATGTGACTCATATGATTGACACCGGTTCTCAGCAGTTGCGCTTTGAGCAGAGTGAAACCACCCCCTTTAAGCGCTTACGCTTTGCTGCTGATGTGAATAATGGCATTATGCACTTTAGCAAGTTACATGCGGATAGTAGTGATTTTTCCCTAGTAAATAAGGATGAGTCCAGTCAATACAATATGCTTGATGGGCACTTCGATTTCAATCTGCAATTAAACGCAAAGCAGCCTGTTAGCGTGAGCCGTCAAGGCGTTAACGTGCAGGTTAAAGGCTTTAGCATCCCCATTCGCTTGTGGAATGATGCAGAGCTGATTCAGGTAGAGACAGCGCTACAGGAGCTATAGCCGTTGCTTGGCGCAAGGTCTGCCTTGATAAGGCAAGTGGCACATCATGGCAAGACCTTGCGTAGGTCATCTGCTAAATCGGTAGCTTGCTATTGGCGGTGAGGCGACGGAATTTTTCCATCAATTCCTCTTCGGACTCTCGCCATTCAGGGTCGGGATGAATGCAATCAATAGGACAAATCACTTGGCACTGAGGCTCGTCATGATGGCCTTTACACTCCGTGCATTTACTAGGGTCGATCACATAGACCTCCGGGCCCATATAAATCGCTTCATTTGGGCATTGGGGTTCGCATACATCACAATTGATGCATTCGTGATCAATATAGAGAGCCATAATTTACCTTAAACAAAAAAGCTTAGTCTGGGCCGTTATTTTTTTAGCGTCTCATTTAATAGCGCTACTTGCGCTTTGGCCTCAGCTAAGGCGTCTTTACGCTCCTCGGCCTTTGCTTTGAGCCAACGCTCGACCGAAGGAAAGACTAATTTACTCACATCACCACCCATCAAGGCAACCTCACGCACAAAGGTACCCGAAATAAACTGGTACTGATCGGATGGTGTCATAAACATCGTTTCTACGTCTGGCAGTAAATAACGATTCATACCGGCCATCTGGAATTCATACTCGAAATCCGATACGGCACGTAAGCCCCGGATAATCACGCGACCATTATTTTCGCGGACAAAGTCTTTGAGTAGACCGCTAAAGCCCTTGACCGTGACATTTGGGTAATGATCCAATACCTCATGGGCAATTTTAAGGCGCTCTTCTAAGGTAAAACAGGGATTTTTACCGGCACTACGAGCTACGCCCACAATCACATGATCGAAGAGACCGGCGGCACGACGTACTAAATCCTCGTGTCCACGCGTTAATGGGTCAAACGTACCCGGATAAATAGCAATTTTCATTATATTTTCCCTGAATGGATTGAACGAAATATTATAAGATATTTAGCTAGCTGTTTCAGAAATATAATGATACAAATAAAAGTGACTGGCACCCGCTTGGTCCTGTCGCAGTAGTTCAAAATCAGCAGGTAGCAGCACTGGCGTCGCACTTTCGAGATAAACCAAGGTGCCATTTTTACAAATCGAGGGCAGGGCAGCGATGCTATGCTGCAGCAGCTCATCATCAGCAAAGGGGGGATCTATCAAAATCAGATGAAAGCGACTGTGGTCCATACGCTTAAGCACTAAGCGAGCATCGTGATCATTAATGCGCACCTGATGCAGTTGATGCTTGTCGCGGAATTGACGTAGTGCAGCAACGGCCTTAGGGTGACTTTCCACCATCTGTACATGCTGTGCCCCACGTGATGCAGCCTCAAAGCCTAAAGCACCGCTACCGGCAAATAAGTCAAGCACCGATTTATCGGAAAAATCGCCATCCCAAAAGTAGTTTAACCAGTTAAAAAGTGTCTCACGCACACGATCCGGCGTGGGGCGTAAACCCTCAACGCTAACGACGGGTAGGTTGCTACGCTTTAAGGTGCCACCGATAATGCGAACTTTTTGTGGCATCGAGCGTGTGTTAGCTGCTTTTTTCATTGATAGAATCGTATCCTATACTCCACTCATGGCTGATGCTTTTATATTAATCTATCTGCCCTGTATAAACCAGTATAATATGAACCAAAATGGGGTTATTGTTTAGTGAGAGTGTATGTTTAGATTTTTTAAGCGTAAAAAAGCAAAAGAAGAAAATCAAGCGAGTCAAGAAGCTGAAGTTGCGCAAGCGCATGAGCAGGAGGAGCCCGCAGCTTCAGAAGCGATAGTACCTGAGGAGCCCGTCACCACGAGTACTGACACGGTGACGGCGGAAACTGTGGAGGAGTCTGCCGTCGCGATAGAGCGAGTGGAGACGGTGGCGCCTACAGTTGAGTCGAGTGTGACACCCGTGCCCCTTGAGCCGCAGCCCGAGGTGCTCGTGACTGAGGTTGAGGCGGAGGCTGAGGCAAGCTCTCCGGCGCCAGTCGCTGACGCTGAGGTGGCGCCAAGTCCAGTGGTGACTGAGGTAGCGCCAGCCAAGAGCTCTTGGATGCAGCGCTTGCGTCAGGGCCTTTCTCGTACGGGCTCCAGCATTGGTTCACTGTTTGTGGGCGTCAAGGTTGACGAGGCCTTATTTGAAGAGCTGGAAATGGCATTGTTGATGGCGGATGCCGGCATTGAGGCGACCGAGTCCTTGTTAGCTAAGCTCAGAACCAAGGTTAAGCAACAGCGTATCGAGGATGCTGCAGAGGTTAAGGAAGCGCTTAAAGCCTTATTAAGCGAGCATTTGAAGCCCTTAGAAAAAGACTTTATGTTGCCGTTGGATGGCACCTCAGTCGTTATGATTGCTGGCGTTAACGGTGCGGGTAAAACCACCTCCATCGGTAAGTTAGCACATCATTTCCAAGCCGCTGGTGCGAGTGTGTTGTTAGCCGCCGGGGATACTTTCCGAGCAGCGGCACGGGAGCAATTGGTCGAATGGGGTAAGCGCAATCAGGTGGCGGTGATAGCGCAAGACGGCGGTGATCCAGCCGCCGTTGCCTTTGATGCGGTCAATGCCGGTAAAGCCCGCAAGGCTAATGTTGTGATGGTCGATACGGCCGGACGTTTGCCGACTCAATTACACTTGATGGAAGAGCTTAAAAAGATTAAGCGGGTGATTAATAAGGCTGATAGCGAAGCGCCGCATGAGGTGTTATTAGTGGTTGATGGTAATACGGGCCAAAACGTGATTACTCAAATTAAGGCCTTTGATGCGGCCTTGGGCTTAACCGGTTTAGTAGTGACCAAGTTAGACGGCACGGCCAAGGGCGGTACCTTAGCCGCTGTGGCAGCAGGTAGCCAAGGCGTGCGACCGATTCCGGTCTATTGGGTTGGGGGTGGTGAGTCATTGCACGATCTTCAGCCTTTTTCTGCGGCTGAGTTTGCCAATGCCTTGCTTGGCTAAATGCATACTACCGGACTGAGTGCGGCATGGCCGGGCGCAGGCGCTTAGACGGTTAGTTCTACCATGCTCCACGCCAAGGCCTTGAGTAACCATTGCTGTAACTCATGACTTGCTGCTAGCGCAAATGCCTCGCTTTGAGCTTGCTGCTCACTAGGGTGGCTGAGTTCCGTTGTGGCAGGGCTGCCTTGTGCTAAGCGTTGTTGGTAGGCGCTAAGCTGCTGATGTAGTTGATGGAATCGAGCATCGCTAGATGAGGTCACATCCGTCGCCGAATTAAGCTCCATAAAATGTGACCAAAGTCTTTGTAATTGCTCTATGGCCTGACACAGTGCAACTAGGTGGGCAGCACAATCCAAATCAATGCGGGTTGCCATATCGTTGCGGTCAATGGCAGCTATTACCGCTGCATTGCGGGCAATCAGCTCCAAGTACAGCTGCGTGTCTTTTTTAAGTTGTGCACTGCTCACTACCACATCAGTGCGATTGCCCTGCTGAGGAGCGACGGCCGGCTGCCAGAGCTTAAAATCTTGAAAGCTCTGCCTTAACTCATGGTGATTAGGGGTGAGACCGCGAGCCTTTAACGCCACCACCTGAGCCGCTAAGCTATCGCCACGTTCAGCCTTACTTCTAAAATCTAAGATAAATTGCAGTTCATGCTGCCAAGAGGCTGCTAATTCAAAAATCGCCCTGGATTGACCCGTTTTAAGCTCTAATTCCAACTCATAAACGGGTAATTCTAGGGTTGCAGCGCGAATCACGCCCACATCATAAGCCAGTTCAACCAGACCGTGTTGGCTGCGTTGGCAGCTTAAGTGGCGCTGTATATCGGTCTCAAAGCGCGCTGTTAATTCAGTACCTACGTGCTTAAGGTGGTTAAAGGTTTTCTCTGCGGGCGTGCCTTGATAAACGCTGAGATCCAAGGTGGCATCAGGGCGCACGTGATTATACTCAATCTTGCTAAGCGCATCCGTACCGGGTAATTTGATGGTTTGTACCCAGGTGTCTGCCTCTTTGCGCAGACGTAAGGCGATGCCAGCACGAGCTAAGGCTCTATCATCGGTGTCAAAATAAATCGCATGCAAATGAATGGTTTCGGCGTCTGGCGTGCGCAGTAGTTTCTCGACGGTTGAGCGCGACGAAGCCAGGATATGGAGTTTAAGCTCTTGCTCAATTGACATAGGACTAGGCGTCTACCTTGCTTTCTTCTACGGCCTTGGTCACGGCTTCTTTGCCCTCGGCTAGGCTTTGGTAAAGCCTAGTTTTAGCGCTCTCGGGTAGCTGTGCCAATAACTCACTGAGCCATTGGTTATAGGCAGTTTCCATCTTGGCAAAGGCTTTTTTACCTTTGGCTGTCATTTTAATAAAGGTGCTACGACGATCTTGACGACTTGTGTTGCGACTGATAAGTCCCGCTTTTTCTAGCTGGAGACTGATGGCGGTAATGTTACCGTTACTTACCATTAAACGCTCTGATAGTTCACCCATTTTTAGACCCTGAGGCTCACTCGCGAGTTGAGCCAGTAAATCGTAACGCGGTGTGGTCATATTGAAATGTAGACGCAAACGATTACGTAGCTCATTTTGAATTAAGCTGTTAAAGGCAGCGAGTCTCAGTACTAAGCGTAGATCATCGCTACTTGAATCGTTGATTCGAGTCTCTAAATCAATGTTCATGGGGATTCCTTAATGGCTGATTTTGTTTTGTATATCTCAACAAGCCAGTAAAAAATGTTGGCCTGCGGCAGTAACGCCTAACTAGATTGTCTTATATGATTTTTGCATAAAAATCATTGGATAGCGATAGCTTAAATGTAAACTATTCTTACATTAACAGTGCCGCTGAGCGAGGCATGAAGTTGAACATCGAAGTAAAAATGAAGAGTAGTAAGGGTGGATTTAAATTTAATTAGCCGGACAGATTATCGTGCCTTGGATGGCGTTGCAAGTCCTAAAAATAAATGCGCTTTAGTTCTATCGCTATGCGCTAAGGGGTACAATAGCAATATCTTTTTTAATTGTTGGAATGATACATGATGAGTTCTGCACACAGTCTTTCTAATGACCTTGTTGAAAGCGGTGAAAGTGCCTCCGTTATCTCCTCTGTCACTGAGATTATTGAGGAGTTACGTCAGGGGCGGATGGTGATTCTGGTTGACGAAGAGGATCGCGAAAACGAGGGCGATCTGCTGATGGCGGCGGATTTTGTGACCCCTGAAGCGATTAACTTTATGGTCACCCATGCTCGTGGTTTAGTCTGTTTGACCTTAACCGGTGAGCGTAGCGATCAGCTTGGTTTAGGCTTGATGACAAGTAATAATCAGAGCGGCTTTGAAACAAACTTTACCATTTCCATTGAAGCCGCAGAGGGGGTGACCACCGGAATTTCTGCCGCTGATCGAGCAACCACCATTAAGGCAGCGGTAGCGCCGGATGCGACGCCGGAGGATGTGGTGTCGCCGGGTCATATTTTCCCGGTGCGGGCGGTGCCTGGCGGTGTTTTGATTCGTGCCGGTCATACCGAGGCAGGTTGTGACCTGACGGCAATGGCGGGCTTGACGCCGGCAGCGGTGATTTGTGAGATTCTAAAACCCGATGGGGAGATGGCGCGTTTGCCGGATTTGATCGAGTTTTCAAAGGAGTTCGGCATCAAAATCGGTACTATTGAGGATTTGATTCAGTACCGTAGTGAGCATGAATCCATGATCAAACGCTTGGGCTCCAAGCAGATGATGACTCCTTGGGGTAGCTTCCAAGCGGTCTCTTATCAGGATAAAACCAGCGGTGCGACCCATATTGCCTTAGTGCATGGTGAGATTCATCCTGAGCGTGAGGTCTTGGTGCGAGTGCATGAACCGGTGACGATGTTGGATATTCTTGATTGTGAGGATAAGTCACACAGCTGGGGCGTAGCGGCTTCCCTAAAGGCGATTAGTGATGCCGAGAGCGGGGTGATGGTGATGTTAAATTGTGATCAAAGCCATAGCAGTGCCGAGGTGGCTAATCAGGTCTCGACTTGGGGGGCTGAGGTGGTGCCAGATGCGCCTAAAGGGCGTAAGCATGATCGTTATAATTTACGTACCTATGGTGTGGGCGCACAAATTTTAAAGGATTTGAATGTTTCTCAAATGCGTTTAATGGCGACACCAGTTAAAATGCCAAGTATGGCTGGTTTCGGTTTGACCATAACCGGTTTTTATCAAGAGCAATCTCATGATGCCTAGCGGCTCATCGAGCTTAAGCATGATTTATCGATAAAGGACTTTATATGAAACCTTATAAAATAGCGCCTGATTTAAATGGTGAGGATCTGCACATTGGTATTGTTTGCGCTCGATTTACCGAGTCGATTACCAATATGGAATTAGAAGCGTGCTTGGCTGAGCTAGGTGATCTAGGGGTGCAAGAGGAAAATATCATGGTCGTCACGGTGCCCGGTGCCTTAGAAGTCGGTTTTGCGCTGAATGAGATGGCCCAAACAGACGAGTTTGATGCCTTAATTGCTTTAGGTGCAGTGATTCGTGGTGAGACTTATCACTTCGAGGTGGTTAGTAATGAATCCGCTGCTGCCATTACTCGGGTGGCTTTAGACACGGGTATCCCGATTGCTAACGGCATTCTGACCACGGAAGATGAGGAGCAAGCTCAGGAGCGTGCTGCACAAAAGGGTATCGATTGTGCAGTAGTGGCGATTGAAATGGCAAATCTTGTCGGTTATTTAGCGCCCGAGGTAGAGACCGACGATGAGGATGATTTTGAGGATGAAGACTTCGACGACGATGAGGCGGACGAAGACGATAACAAGTAGAAGGGATCAAGTTGAGTATTAAAAAAAGCGCACGGCGTCGTGCGCGAGAATTGGCCTTGCAGGGCTTGTACGGTTATTTTATCGCTGGCGATGGTGCTGAGATTGGTCTCATCGAGGCCAATCTTAGAGATCTAGAGGGCTATGAAAAGGCCGATCAGGAATTACTCGAGCGCTTATTGCATGGTGTCGTGCAAGAGCATAGTGCCTTGCAGGCGGATATTGAACCGTATCTAGACCGCCCGCTCAAGGAGCTCTCGCCGATTGAGTATAGTGTGTTAATGATTGCCACTTATGAGTTTAAGAATTGCTTGGATGTGCCATACCGCGTCGTGATTAATGAAGCGGTAGAGATGACCAAGGAGTTTGGCGGCACTGACGGCTTTAAGTTCGTTAACGGGGTGCTAGACAAATTAGCAGCGGTGTTGCGTGCGGTTGAGGTAGAGGGCGGTCGCTAGTGGATGAGTTCGCCTTAATTCGCCAATACTTTAGCCATAGCACGGCCTCGATCGCAAAGAGTGCTTCCTATGTGGGTGTTGGCGATGATTGTGCGTTGTTGCAGCCACCGCAGGGCGAACTGGTTATCTGCAAGGATGTGTTAATTGAGGGTAGACATTTTTTTTCAGATGTCGACCCTTTTTTATTGGGCCACAAAGCCTTAGCGGTTAATCTTTCCGATATTGCTGCCATGGCTGCTAAGCCCATTGCTTGTCTATTAGGCTTGGCCTTGCCGCGGGCAGATGAGGCGTGGTTAGAGGCCTTTAGCCGAGGTTTTAACCGTCTTGCCGAGCGTTATGATTGCGCTTTAGTGGGCGGTGATACCACCCGTAGTGACGCAGGCATATTTATCAGTGTCACAGCGCTTGGCTTGGCGCAGCAACCCTTGCCTTTACGCGCTAATGCCGAGGTCGGTGATGATATCTGGGTGAGTGGCGACTTAGGCGCGCCTAACATCGCCTTAGGGCTTTTATTAAAGCAGCAGCAAGCAAGTCTTAGCGAGCAAGAGCTGGCGCTGCTGGCAGCCACACGGCTGCGTTTAGAGCAGCCAGAGCCACAAGTCCACTTAGGCCAATTATTAAGGCCTTATGTGCATGCCATGATCGATATCTCCGATGGCGTATTGCAGGATTTATCACATCTATTGACAACCTCTCAGCTTGGCGCCATTGTTCATGCTGCACAGTTGCCAGTGCATCCGGCCTTGCAGGCGGTAGAGGCAAAGCATGCTCTGGAAGCTGTGTTGGCGGGGGGCGATGAGTATCAGCTATGCTTTAGCGCCGCGCCCGATTATCGCAGGCAGATTGAGCAATGTGGCTTGCAAGCTGGTACCGCAGTGCAGCGAATAGGACAAATTACTGCAGCGAGGGAGTTGATATTGCTTGACGCGGCAGGGCAAGTGGTAGAAAATTTGCCTCAGGGCTTTAATCACTTTCCATAACCTAATTTTTTATGAACGATCAAAGTACTTCGCCAGATAAGGCAATTCAGCCGAGTCTTTCTTGGATCTTTAAGAGTCCACACCGTTTTTTAGCCTTTGGCTTTGGTTCCGGATTGATTCGACCCGCACCGGGGACGTGGGGCACGGTATTAGCTTTATTTTTATGGTTACCTTTATCCCATGTGTTGAGTAATGACTGGCTGATGGGTGGCTTTTTATTACTTTGCTTTTTATATGGTATTTACTGCACTCAAAAGGTCTGCGCTGAGTTGGGTGTGGTCGACCATAGCGGGATTGTGTGGGATGAATGGGTGGCTTTTTGGTTGGTGCTT
Organism: Oligella sp. HMSC09E12; assembly: GCF_001808505.1. Taxonomy (NCBI): domain Bacteria; kingdom Pseudomonadati; phylum Pseudomonadota; class Betaproteobacteria; order Burkholderiales; family Alcaligenaceae; genus Oligella; species Oligella sp. HMSC09E12. The sequence goes on along the minus strand of NZ_KV793577.1, from coordinate 26,457 downwards.
TTTATCACCACGCCCATTGCCGACTCACCTTCATGGTATTTGATTTATTTCGTACTATTTAGGGTGTTTGATATATTAAAACCTTGGCCAATTAAGTACTTTGATGAGCGTTTACAAAATGGTTTCGGCGTCATGTGGGATGATATCGTCGCTTCCCTCTATGTGCTGTTTTCTGTGGCGGTGATAGTCCGTTTGATGGGAGTGATAATAGGCTAATGAAGGATGTTTTTTATGAGTTTGCCGAGCAGTCAGCGCGTTTAGGCGAGTATTTGCAGCATCATGGCGTTTTATTAAGTACTGCGGAGTCGTGTACCGGCGGTCTGCTCAGTGGCATTATTACCATGACCCCAGGTTCAAGCCAGTGGTTTGATCGTGGTTTTGTGACCTATAGTAATGACGCAAAAATGGCGATGTTAGATGTGGCTGCTAATACCCTTGAAAAGCATGGCGCTGTGAGTGAGGAAGTGGCAATACAAATGGCTGAAGGCGTCTTATTTAATGTACCTACTTCCGCCCTTGCGGTGAGTGTGACTGGGGTTGCTGGACCGGGTGGGGGGACCGAGGCGAAGCCCGTGGGGATGGTGTGCTTTGCGTTGGCTAAGCGCACGAGTGAGGGCATTGTGACCCTGCCTTATACCCGTTATTTTGAGGGTGATCGTACTGAGGTGCGCTTACAAAGTTGCTATTTTATTATTGATCAGTTGATTAATGTACTTGAGCCGTCTAGCGCAAGTTAATGGCTGACGGCTCGACGCGCTAGCGGTTTTATGCTTGTTGCGCTAAAAACTGCTCGCGGACGGCATTAATCGCATCACGTGTGGCCTTTGCTTCTGCTGCTGCCGCTTCTTGCCAATCAATATCTGAGCTAGCGTAGAGAATTGCACGGGCGGAGTTGATTAGTAGTCCTTGCCCCTTGCTGTTGGCGCCCGCCATCACCGTAGCTTCAATATCACCACCCTGAGCACCAATACCCGGCACTAAGAGTGGCATCTCATCCCCGACCACTTGACGTACCTTGGCGATTTCCTCAGGGAAGGTGGCGCCCACCACCAGCGCACATTGACCAGAATGATTCCATTTGTCAGCAACCGTTTTAGCGACTTCAAGATAAAGCGGGGTGCCGTCTGCTGATTCAAAAAACTGGAAATCCGAGCCACCTTGATTGGATGTGCGACATAGAATAATCACCCCCTTATCTTCCCATGCCAAATAGGGCTCAATTGAATCGAAGCCTAAGTAGGGGTTGACCGTAATCGCATCAGCGCGATAGCGCTCAAACGCCTCTTTGGCGTAATGATCAGCGGTGGTACCGATATCACCACGTTTGGAATCTAAGAGAATGGGCAGATCCGGGTAGGTGGTGCTGATGTAGTGACATAGCTGAGTTAAGGCCATCTCTGCACCCTGCGAGGCAAAATAGGCAATTTGCGGTTTAAAGGCGCAGGCATATGGAGCGGTCGCATCGATAATGCCCTTACAAAAGTCAAAGATGGGGGTCTTGCTTTGTAAAATGGACTCTGGCATGCGTTGCTGATCTGGATCTAAGCCTACGACCAGTAAAGAGTTTTGTTTATCCCAAGCGTTTTGTAATTTATCAGTAAACTTATACATACAATCAATTAGAGAAGAGCAGTCATTAAATCAAATCAGCTGCCCCTATTGTAGGGCTAACCGCTCTTTAACGCTTGCGATAGGCGCAAAATAAAAATAAAAAATAAAAAACGGCACCTCGTAGATAGAGGCGCCGTTTTATGCTATAAGCAGCGATGCTGTGTGATAGTGGCTAGCTTAGAAGCCCATACCACCCATACCACCCATACCGCCCATATCAGGCATTGCTGCAGGTGCAGGATTTTCCTGAGGTAGCTCAGCAACAGCAGCTTCAGAGGTTAGTAGTAAACCGGCCACAGAAGCAGCGTTTTGTAATGCAGAGCGGGTTACTTTCGTTGGGTCAAGTACACCTTGCTCAACTAAGTCACCGTACTGGTCAGTAGAGGCGTTATAGCCGTAGTTACCTTCGCCTTTGATAACCTCGTTCACAACCACACTTTCTTCCTCACCAGCGTTAGCAACGATGGTGCGTAAAGGTGCTTCGATGGCACGTAGAATTAAACGGATACCAGCGTCTTGGTCAGGCGTGTCACCTTTAAGTGCGGCGATAGCGGCTTTGGTGCGGATAAGCGCAACACCACCACCAGGCACAATACCTTCTTCAACCGCTGCGCGAGTTGCGTGTAACGCATCCTCAACACGTGCTTTTTTCTCTTTCATTTCAACTTCAGTGGCAGCACCCACGCGGATAACAGCAACACCACCGGCTAATTTAGCCACACGCTCTTGTAATTTTTCGCGGTCGTAATCAGAAGTAGACTCTTCGATTTGTGCGCGGATTTGCTTAACACGAGCTTGGATGTTAGCGCCATCACCAGCACCGTCAATAATGGTCGTGCTTTCTTTGGCCACTTCGATGCGCTTCGCTTGACCAAGCATTTCAATGGTAGCTGTTTCTAAAGACATACCAGTTTCTTCAGAGATAACGGTACCGCCAGTTAAGATAGCGATATCTTCAAGCATGGCTTTACGACGATCGCCAAAGCCAGGTGCCTTCACTGCAGTGGTCTTAAGAATACCGCGGATATTGTTAACCACTAGGGTAGCTAAAGCTTCGCCCTCAACATCCTCAGCAATGATTAATAGCGGACGGCTAGATTTTGCAACTTGCTCTAGGATAGGCAATAAGTCGCGGATATTGCTGATTTTTTTGTCGTAAATTAAAACAAAAGGCTCATCTAGTGCAGCCACTTGCTTTTCAGGCGCCGTGATGAAGTATGGAGAGAGGTAACCGCGGTCAAACTGCATACCCTCAACCACATCTAATTCATTTTCTAAAGACTTACCGTCTTCAACCGTGATCACACCCTCTTTACCCACTTTGTCCATGGCGTTAGCGATGATTTCACCGATAGAAGTATCGCTGTTAGCAGAAATAGAACCAACTTGGGCAATTTCTTTAGAAGTAGTGCAAGGCTTAGAAAGCTGTTTAAGCTCTTCAACCGCAACTGCAACGGCTTTGTCGATACCGCGCTTAAGATCCATTGGGTTGATGCCAGCAGCAACGTACTTAATACCTTCTTGTACGATGGCTTGAGCCAATACAGTCGCAGTGGTAGTACCATCACCAGCACTGTCAGAGGTTTTAGAAGCAACTTCTTTAACTAATTGCGCACCGATATTTTCGAAACGGTCTTTTAGTTCGATTTCTTTAGCAACAGAAACACCGTCTTTGGTTACGGTAGGGGCACCGAAAGAGCGCTCAAGTACTACGTTACGACCCTTAGGGCCTAAGGTTGTTTTAACAGCATCTGCGAGGATGTTTACGCCGCGAACAATACGTGAACGGGCATCATCACCAAAAAATACTTGCTTTGCAGCCATGTTTAATTTCCTTTTATTGATCGAGCCTGATATCTCAGGATAGATTAAAAATTCTTTATAAATACTCGCTGAGTCTTAACCCAGCGTCAGAGTATCTGTCGTCGGTGATTAGTCAATAATTGCCAAGATATCGGATTCTTGAACGACTAATAGATCTTCACCGTCAACTTTCACTGTTTGACCGGTGTACTTGCTGAAAAGTACTTTATCGCCAACTTTTACTTCCATTGGGATAATGGAGCCGTTATCAGCTTTTTTACCAGCACCAACTGCAATCACTTCACCTTGATCCGGCTTTTCAGCGGCAGTTTCAGGGATCACAATACCTGAGGCTGTAGTGCGCTCATTATCTAAACGCTTGATGATTACGCGGTCTTGTAAAGGACGTAATGCCATGTGAAACTCCTTAAAGAATTTAAATAACTAATTATAAAACTCATGAAAACGGGAGAGTTTTAGCACTCTGCCCCAATGAGTGCTAATTATATGGGCGAATTTTGTTCTTTCAAGGCTGGGTTAACCTTTTGTTACAATTTAGCCAGGAACGGACGTCTGAGCCTACTAGAGTGCATTAGGGAAGCCGTAGAAGTAATTCCACAGCACTAAGACCGTACTGAGGCTAAAGAATGAGGCAAAGGTCATGACGATCAAATGACCCGAGGTATGGCTCTCACCGTATTGCATCCCGATAAGTGCATAGAGCGTAGCAGCGGGCGCGGAGGCCAGCAATACGCCTGACATCACGGTGATATGATCGGTGACGCCATAAAGCGTAAAGCCAGCAAAAATAAGCGCTGGGAAAAGCACTAATTTGCCCAGGCAAATTGGAATCGCCGCTTTGATACTGGAGCGGAAACGAATGGCGTTAAGATTGGCACCAATGGCAAAAAGTGCGACAGGCGCTGCCGCAATACTCAGCATCGTAAGTGTTTTTCTGACGGGTTCTACCACGCCCAGACCCAGGAGGGAGAAAATGATCCCACTTAGAATGGCAACAATGGGTGGACTGCTAACGATTTTTTTAAGTGCGGTGAGAAATAATTTAAAGAGGTTTTTCTTTTTACCAGACGATAGTTCGCAGAGCAAAATGGTGGGTAGTACGCCCAACAAATTTTCAAAAAGCAGGTTCATGCTGAGAAAAATAGCGGCTTGTTCTAAGCCGATGACCTGCGCTAATACCGGATAGCCTAAAAAAGCGGTATTACAAAAGATGAGCCCTAAGCCATTGAGCGCAGATTGTACCGCCGTGCGACCCAGTACTTTAAGGCTGATGAGTAGTCCGGCCCAGTATAGGCAGATGGTGATACCACCATAGACAAACACATAGTCAAATAAAAAGGCGCTGCTAATATCTAGGGTAGAAATGGCATTAAACACCAAGGCAGGATAGGCAAAGTTAAGTACAAAACTGCCTAGCCCCTTATTATTTTCCAAGCTTAAAAAGCCTAACTTAACCGCACCGTAACCTACGCCGATCAGTAGAAAAAGCGGCAGGGTAATGTTGAGAATCGTGATCATTGATATAAATCCGGGTTATAACAAAGCAAAAGTATATAGATATCAGTAATAGCTATGCGTTATATAAATGGTAGATATTTTTATTTAGCGGTAATGAGTGACTATGTTAGTATCTTAATTATCGCTTCGCTGATTAAGTCTATCAGAGTTATCGGCGATTCTAATTATTTACGGCTTGATGTGTTATGTTATTTAAGCTGTATTGAATTATCTACCAGACGAAGGAGTGTTTATGTCATTACGTATTAACGATATCGCACCAGATTTTACTGCTGATACAACCGAGGGCGAAATTAAGTTCCACGATTGGATTGGTGACAGCTACGCAATTATTTTCTCTCACCCTAAGGATTTTACCCCGGTATGTACGACTGAATTCGGTGCTGTTGCAAGATTAGCGGCTGAGTTTGAAAAGCGTAACACCAAGGTGATCGGTGTGTCGGTGGATAGTGTTGACGAGCATGTGAAGTGGAAAAATGACATCAGTCACTTTGCCAAGGTGCCTGCTAACTTCCCGATTATTGACGATACCTCACTAAACGTGGCAAAGCTTTACGATATGCTGCCAGCTGAGGCTTATTTGCCTGACGGTCGTACGGCAGCAGACAGTGCCACCGTACGTACGGTATTTATTATTGGTCCTGATAAGAAGATTCGTTTAAGCTTAACCTATCCAATGTCTGTTGGTCGTAACTTTAGCGAAATTTTACGTGCCTTAGACGCCATTCAGGCGACAGATGGTGTGGCCCTTGCTACGCCTGCTGACTGGCAGCCGGGTGAGGATGTGATTGTGGCTTTAAGCCTTGATGATTCGCAAGCTGAAGCAAAATTCGGTGAGCTTAATAAGGTTCTGCCTTATCTACGTTTTGCTAAGTGCCCGTCTAAGTAATTGGCGCCACGCAGCTTAAAGCGTCATTGCTTCATTTAATTAAGGCCCGTAGCGTTAAGTCGCTCGGGCCTTAAATTTACTTATGTGCTAGCATCCGCTAGTCTAACAAAAAGGGTCTGCCAGTGACCGGTGTGCTTGGTGAGGCCATATCCTGCTTGGACATGATGCCAGCCTCATAGGCTAGACGGCCAGAGCGCACAGCCAGTTTAAAGGCTTCCGCCATCTTGACGGGATCATGCGCCTTGGCCACGGCTGAGTTCAGTAGTACTCCATCAAAGCCCATTTGCATGGCGATGGCGGCATCCGCTGGGGAGCCGATACCGGCATCCACAATCAACGGGACATCGGGTAAGCGGTTACGCAAAATGCGTAAGGCATGAGGATTGGTCAAGCCCTGACCCGAGCCGATAGGCGCACCCCATGGCATCAATAACTTACAACCCACATCTAATAATCGGCGGCAGGTGACTAAATCATCCGTGCAGTAGGGGAAGACCTCAAAGCCGTCCTTAACTAGCTGCTCGGCCGCATCAATTAAGTTAATCGGATCGGGCTGCAGGGTGTAGTCGTCACCAATGACTTCGAGCTTAATCCAATGTGTCTCAAAGATTTCACGCGCCATATGGGCAAGGGTAATGGCTTCACGGGCAGTTTTACAGCCAGCGGTATTTGGCAGTAAGTGCTTGCCACTTTGCTTAAGAATCTGGAAAAAAGGATTATCCACCCCCTCCGTCGTGCTTTGGGTTAGAGGATTTGCCCCCGCTGGTAGCTGACGCTTAAGTCCAACGGTGATTACATCCGTCTCGGCTGCCTCAATTGCCTGAGCTAAAACAGCAGGCGAGGGGTAGAGTGCGGTACCTAGGAAAAAACGACTGTTGAGGCTGACGCCACCAATGTTAAAAGTAGTTGACATCGTGACTTAGCCCCCAGTGATCGGTGAAAAGGTAAACACTTCATCGTGTGCTTTTAAAATGTAGTCAGCGCGCTGCTGACGCGGCACAAACACCTCATTGACGGCGGTCGCAACTAAGCTGGGGTCGAGCGCTTGTGCCGTCTCACGCTGCCATGCTTCGACCACTTGCGACAAGGTGATGTCGGCTGGGAACTGTCTGTCTTCTCCATTAATCTTTATCGTAATCATGCTTAACTTTACCTTAAAGCGTTGCTAAAACGGGTATCTCCAAAGCCGCATTGAGGGCATCCTCGATCATGGCGGGCGCAATCATCCAGCCATGTCTGAAGAGACCATTAATGCGACTTAAACCCTGCTCAGTTTCAATGCGTGGGAAGTTATCCACCAAGGCTGGGCGTAAATTAGTTTCAGTGTGAACTAATCGTGCCTCGGCTAAGCCAGGTAACACACTATGTGCCGCGGCTAGGAGCTCCACGGTGGTCCGTAAAGAAACCGGTGATCGGTCCTCGCTTTCAATGGAGCTCGCACCAATCACAAAAATATTGTTTTGACGTGGTACGATATAGACCTGATAGCGTGGATGCAATAGGCGCAGCGGTCGATGTAACGCCACCTCGGGCGCTTGCACCCAAAAAATTTCACCGCGCACACCACGTACATTTTGACAGGAAAGCTCGGTGGGATGTGGGTATTTCAAGCGTCTGGCACCAACGCCTCGACAATCAAAGACCCAATCAAAATGATGCCGTTTATCACCCACCACTATCTCGCCGGGATGTAAACTATCCACCTGCACGCCCCAATGCCAGCTCACGTCCTTAGCTTCTGCGCATAAGGCACGCATGGCTAGACCTGTGTCAACCTGTCCCTCTTGCGGTAGCAGCCACGCATGCGCCGGACCCTGAATAGCAGGCTCTAAGTCCCTCAGCTCCTTGATCGTGATGGCTCTGGGCGTATCCTCTGGATTAGGCGTCTTACGCTGTAATAAATGAATCATCTGCTCGGCGGCACCCTCATCACCCTGGTGGGCAAGCATCAAACTACCTTTGAGACGTAGATCAATGCGATTGTCCATGCGCTCGGCAAGCGCAGCCCAAATCGCTAAGGAGCGCTGACCTAAGGCATACACATCATCATCACCCGTATCCATTTCTGCTAAGGGGCATAGCATCCCAGCAGCGGTCCAACCGGCAGCGACCCGTGCGTGAGCGTCAGGCGCTGGATCAAAAACCGCTACCTGATAGCCATGTGTCGATAAGGCATAGGCTAGTAAACGTCCGGCTAAGCCGGCTCCGGCAATTCCAATTTGCATAAGACATCCAGTGAAAGCAAAGAATTATTATATCCTACCGCAAATGCGCTTGCGTTGCTTGAGGCGTGAAGCGAAATGGTACACTACTATGTTTCTAAACGACGATCAAAGATGATTAATGCAGAGTGATTTGCTATCAGCCAAAGAAGTGTTGCGGCATGTATTTGGTTATGATGAATTTCGTAGTGAGCAAGAGGCGATTGTAGCGCATCTAACGCAAGGTGAGGATGCCTTGATTTTAATGCCGACTGGCGCTGGTAAGTCACTTTGCTACCAAATTCCCGCATTGTTGCGACCTGGCGTTGCGGTGGTGGTATCGCCCTTGGTGGCCTTGATGCACGATCAGATTGATGGCTTACGGGCGCTTGGTTTGTCAGCCCTCAGTTTACATGCGGGGATGGACTGGGATGAAATGCGTGCTGCGGAAGCGGCCGTTGCTCGGGGTGAGGTTAAGTTTTTATATGTGGCCCCGGAGCGTTTTGATAATCCACGTTTTTTACGTCTACTCGATAGTTTGCAAATCGCGCTCTTTGCGATTGATGAAGCGCATTGCGTATCGCAATGGGGCCATGATTTTCGACCAGCGTATTTGGACTTGTCGATTTTGCCTGCACGTTGGCCTAGCACACCGAGAGTCGCTTTAACAGCCACCGCCACGGAGTTAACGCGTCAGGAAATTGTTGAGCGCTTGCAATTACAAGGTGCGAAGCAGTTTATTAGCAGTTTTGACCGCCCCAATATTCGTTACGAGCTGGTAGAAAAAACTAAAGAAAGGCAGCAGTTACTCAGCTTTATCAATCAGCGGCATGCAGGTGAATCGGGCATTGTGTACTGCCTATCGCGCCAGAAAAGTGAAGCAGTGGCCGCATTTTTAAAGCAAGCTGGTATCCGAGCCTTACCGTATCATGCGGGTCTGAGCGCTGAAGTGCGTTATGAAAATCAGCGCATCTTCCAACAAGAAGACGGCGTGGTGATGGTGTCAACCATTGCCTTTGGTATGGGGATTAATAAGCCGGATGTGCGTTTTGTTGCGCATATCGACATGCCCCGCTCGATTGAGGCCTATTATCAAGAAACCGGGCGCGCTGGGCGTGATGGCTTGCCAGCCACGGCTTGGTTAGCCTACGGCTTACAAGACGTGATGCAGCAACGTAAATTAATTGAGTCTTCTCAAGGGGATGCGGCGTTTAAGCAGCGATCTATGGATGCCTTAAATGCTATGTTGGCTTTTTGTGAGGCCACGTCTTGTCGGCGTCAGCGTTTATTAGCCTATTTTGGTGAGACGGCTGCAGCTTGCGGTAATTGTGATATTTGTTTAGAGCCACCGGTCTTGTGGGATGCGACGGTTGCTGCTCAAAAGTTGTTATCAACCATTTACCGATTGCAGCATGAGTATGGGGAGTATAGCGGGGCGAAGCATTTGGTGGATATTCTGCATGGTAAAAAGACCGCTCGTGTGATGCAGCAGGGGCATGATGCCCTAACTGTCTTTGGCATTGGCCGTGAATTGGATGAGGCTCAATGGCGTGGGCTGATTCGTCAGTTGCTAGCTGCAGCCTATTTGGATATGCACTCTGAAGGCTTTAGAAATACCTATAGCTTAACTAAAAAAAGTGAGGATTTATTGTTTGCCAAGAAGAAGATTTGGCTAAGAAAAATCCCGCCACTCAGTAAAGCATATTCCAATAATCAAATGCCGGTTCAGAATAGACCGCTATTTGATTTAGGGCCGGCTGAGACAAGGCTATTTGAGGCATTAAAAACATGGCGCTTACAAGAAGCGAAAAATAATGGGGTGCCGGCCTACGTTATCTTTAAAGACATTACACTCTATCAGATCGTGATGAAGCAGCCTCAAACGCAAGCCGATTTAGCCCAAATTGAAGGTATTGGTGATAAGAAAATCAGTCAGTACGGTGAGGCAATTTTAGCCCTCTTAAAATAGGCTTGGTGCCTCATCATCCGCTGCGCCGAGGGTGCTTGGTGCTTTTAAGCCCAGGTGCTGCCAGGCAATGGCGGTGGCAATACGACCACGAGTGGTGCGTTGTAAATAGCCATTTTGAATTAAATAGGGCTCAATCACATCCTCAATGGTATCGCGCTCTTCGCCAATGGCTGCGGCCAGGTTATCCACCCCGACCGGGCCGCCGTTAAACTTATGAATGATGGTCTCAAGGAGCTTTCTATCCATCAGATCCAGGCCCTCGGGATCCACTTCCAACATAGCTAAGCCGGCGCTGGCGGTGGCGGCATCAATGAGACCGTTATTGCGAATATCCGCATAATCACGGATACGTCTTAAGAGGCGATTGGCAATACGTGGCGTGCCCCGCGCCCGCTTGGCAATTTCCAAACTTCCTTCAGGTGCGATGGCGGCATTGAGTAAATGGGCACTGCGCGTGATAATCTGCTGCAGCTCCTGGCTGGTATAAAACTCCAAACGTTGTGTAATACCGAAACGATCGCGTAGCGGATTGGTCAGCATACCGGCTCGTGTGGTGGCGCCGACCAGGGTAAAGGGCTGCAGATCGATTTTGACACTGCGTGCCGCTGGGCCCTCACCGATTAAAATATCAATCTGAAAGTCCTCCATCGCCGGGTAGAGAATCTCCTCAACCACTGGTGAAAGACGATGAATTTCATCAATAAACAGCACATCGTTTTTATTGAGATTGGTCAGCAGGGCGGCAAGGTCGCCAGCGCGCTCCAGCACCGGCCCTGAGGTCTGATGCATTTGCGAGCCCATCTCATGCGCGATAATATGGGCTAAAGTCGTTTTTCCCAAGCCGGGCGGGCCAAATAGTAGCACGTGATCAAGTGACTCACCGCGTCGCTTAGTGGCTTCAATAAAGATTTCCAACTGCTCACGGGCACGAGTCTGACCGGTGTAATCGGCTAGGCGCTTAGGCCGTAAGGCACGCTCCACCGATTCCTCTGCACCGGAGGTGGCATGGCCTGAGACTAGCCGTGTATCAGCCTCTGTTTGCGTGCTTAAATTATCGGAAAATATCGCCATAATCACCCTATCGATCAATTACTTGGACAAAAGCTTTAGCGCTTGTCGGATACCTTCGGCAACTTCAATCTCAGGCGCTAGTGCTTGCAACACCTTGTGTAATTCGCGCTCGGAGTAACCCAGTGCCATAAGGGCATTGGCAATGTCCTGCCGTTGTTGTGCTGGGCTATTAGTCGCTGTGGCTGAAGGTAATGCACCTAATTTACCACGTAATTCCAAGACCATGCGCTCAGCGGTTTTTTTACCGATACCCGGTATTTTACAGAGTAAAGACAGATCGTCCTCAGCCACTGCAATCGCTAATTGCTCAGCACTGATCCCAGATAAAATCGCTAAGCCCGTGCGTGGACCAATACCGCTAATTTTAATTAGGGTTCTAAAGGTTTGACGCTCGGCGTCCTGCAAAAAGCCATACAGTTGTTGCGCATCTTCTCGCACCACAAAATGGGTGTAAAGTTCAATCTCTTCGCCTAGCGCCGGTAAATCGTACAGATTATTCATTGGCACAAAGACATCGTAGCCAATGCCATTGACATCAACGCAAATCAGGGGAGGGGATTTTTCAATTACTTTGCCGCGTAAACGACCAATCATATCGTACTCCGAGTATTGAACTAGCCAATTAAACGACCGTGACGAATACGGTGCTTAACAGTTAACGAGCTTTTTTTATGTGCTTGTAATGTGTGCGAGAGTGCGCCCGCATGGGCGTGGCAAATGGCACAAGCCAAGGCATCGGCGGGGTCGGGTGCAGGTTGTGCCGATAGTTTTAGAATATACTGCACCATGGCTTGTACTTGCTCCTTGTGAGCATGACCACGACCGACCACGGCCTTTTTAATTTGTAATGCGGTGTACTCGGACACGGCTAAGCCCTTTTGCGCTAGGCTCAGCATGGCTGCACCGCGTGCGTGTCCGAGTAAGAGGGTGGATTGAGGATTGGTATTGAGAAAGACCTTTTCAATAACCGCCACATTGGGCTGGTAAGTGTCAATCACCTCAACTAAGTGGTCGCCAATAGCCCGTAGTCTTTCGTAAAGTGCAGCTTCGGTGGGCACCACAATGGTGCCGCTAGCCACATAACTGAGCTTAGCATCCTGGTAGTCAATAATGCCAAAGCCGGTTTTACGAAGTCCCGGGTCAACGCCCAAAATTCTCATTGAGTTTTAACCATCCTCTGCCCTGCTGCTTAGTGGCGGAAGTGGCGCATTTTGGTAAAGACCATGGCAATACCGTGCTCATCTGCGGCCGCAATGACTTCATCATCACGAATACTACCGCCCGGCTGAATCACGCAATTGGCACCGGCCTCAACCACCACATCCAAACCGTCACGGAAGGGGAAGAAAGCATCCGACGCAACCGCTGTGTCCTTTAAGCTTAAACCATTAGCGTCTGCTTTAATCGCTGCAATACGTGATGAGTCTAAGCGGCTCATTTGACCAGCACCTACGCCCATGGTCATACCATCAGCGCAGAAGACAATGGCATTCGACTTCACAAAGTGCGCTACCTGCCACGCAAATAACAGATCCTTCATCTGCTTCTCAGTCGGTTGTTTTTTGGTGACCACTTCAATTTGGGTTGGATCTAGAGGGGTTAAATCCGGATCTTGAATTAACCAACCACCGCCTACACGTTTTGCATCAAAGGCGTTACGACCGTCGCCGGCAGGGATTTCCAAGACGCGCACATTTTTCTTATTCGTTAAAAATGCTAAGGCATCCTTGCTATATGCTGGCGCTAATAAAACCTCCAAGAATTGCTCACTCACCGCTTGGGCCGTAGCTAAATCAACCTCACGGTTAAAGGCGATAATGCCGCCAAAGGCAGAAGTCGGGTCGGTTTTAAAGGCTTTTTGATAGGCTTGTAAAGGACCTTCGGCCATTGCCACACCACAAGGGTTAGCGTGCTTAACAATCACACAAGCGGGTACTTTAAAGGAGCGTACACATTCCCAAGCCGCATCGGCATCGGCGATATTATTATAAGAAAGCTCTTTACCCTGATGCTGCTTGTACGTACTCAGTAGTCCGGCGGCGCGGGTATTCGTGTCGATGTAGAAAGCAGCGCTTTGATGTGGATTCTCACCGTAGCGCATGGCTTGTTGCTGCTTCATTTGCACCGTGATAATACCCGGCCATGTGCTTTGCGCTGGGGTCTCATGTTGTGCCGGTTCAGCCGCTTCTAAGCTGCTAAGGTAGGCTGCGATGGCGCCGTCATAGGCAGCGGTATGGGCATAAACCTTGGTCGCTAAGCGTAAGCGTAAAGCATAGGAAGTCTCGCCCTTTTGGTCTAATTCCTCCAACACCTCAGCATAGTCACTAGGATCGATAATCACTGTGACGCCGCCTTTTTCTGTGCCGTGGTTCTTCGCTGCCGCACGTAGCATGGCGGGGCCACCGATATCAATATTTTCCACCGCATCAGCAAAGGTGCAGTCAGCTTTGGCAATGGTCTGCTGGAAAGGATATAAATTTACCACCAAGAGATCGATGGTATCAATCCCATGCTCGGCAATGGTACGTAGATGATTTTCATCATCACGACGTGCCAATAAACCGCCGTGAACCTTAGGGTGTAAAGTCTTGACGCGACCGTCCAAAATCTCGGGCGAGTTGGTGTACTCGGCCACTTCAGTCACGCGTAGTCCCTCGTCCTTGAGGAGTTTGGCGGTACCGCCAGTGGATAAAAGCTTTACGCCCCGTGCCGCTAACGCTTTGGCGAAATCAACAATACCTGTTTTGTCGGATACCGAAAGAAGTGCAGTGATTTGTTTCATAGTCGTTTAATTAATAATGTCGTAGGTAAGAAGTTTTTTGCGTAAGGTGTTGCGCGTAATGCCTAACATCTCCGCTGCTTTGGATTGGTTAAACTGGCTTTTTTCCATCACCATTTCGAGCGTGGCTTTTTCAACGCACTGCATGACCATATTCCAGATCTGACTGGCTTCCGCCTCGTCTCCTAAGGTGTTGAAATAAGCCTCCAAATGAGCGCGCACGCAATCATGCAATGGTGGGGTCTGGGTCTGCTTATTCATGATGAAAAATCTATTGTTATTAGCTGATTATTTGTTATGACCATTGGAGTGATCGAGGCTTAAGCACTTAGTTCAAGCTCAGCTTGTTGCTCAAACCAATCAGCCAACACCTGGCTCTGCTGTTGACAAGACTCGATCGTATTTAAATGGCGACGTAGGGTGTCACTGCCGGAGAAACGACTTAAATACCAGCCGATATGCTTACGTGCAGTGCGCACACCGGTATGTGCACCGTAAAAATGATAATGCTCCTCAAGATGCGCTAAGAGCACCTCCTTCATCTCCTTGAGCGTAGGGGGCGGTAGCAAGTTGCCGCTACTTAAGTAATGGGCAATTTCTCTGAAGATCCATGGGTTGCCTTGGGCTGCGCGGCCAATCATAATGGCATCCGCTCCCGTATAGTCTAGCACTTGCTTAGCCTTTTGAGGGCTATCAATATCACCATTAGCTATTATAGGTATTTTGACAATTTTTTTCACTGCAGCGATGGTTTTATACTCTGCTTGACCTTGGTAAAAGTCACAGCGTGTGCGACCATGAATGGTTAATGCGCTGATGCCGATGCTTTCGGCGAGTTTGGCAATTGTCGGTGCATTAATGCTTTGAGCATCCCAACCGGTGCGGATCTTAAGTGTCACCGGTACCTCATAAGGTTGACAGGCACTCAGCACGGCCTCAAGTATGCGTGCTACCAGTGCCTCGTCACGTAATAGGGCAGAGCCGGTGGCAACCTTACAGACTTTTTTAGCGGGGCAGCCCATATTGATGTCAATAATTTTGGCGCCTTTTTCAATATTAAAAACGGCGGCTTGTGCCATCATCTCAGGATCAGCACCGAGGATTTGTACTGCAATGGGATCGACCTCGCCACGGTGATCTAAGCGTCTGGCTGTTTTAATGGTATTCCACAACTCGGGATTGCTCGCGGCCATTTCTGACACAGCATGACCAGCCCCTAGGCGTTTACAAAGACGCCTAAAAGGTCTGTCGGTTACACCTGCCATCGGTGCAACAAAGACATTATTGGGGAGTTGCCAAGGACCAATCTGCATAACTGCTTAATAATATTACGGAAATTAGTATTTTGTTGTAAAATCGATGGAGCATTATAACGCTCATTCACATCACAAAGATGGTAGTAAACGCTTTTTCTTCTTAATATGAACTTAACACTCGCTCACTGGCTAAGGCCGTGGGAATTTTCTCCGACCTTAATTATTTGTTTTTTGCTTTCGGCTTATTTGTTTTTTATAGGAAGCCGCAGGAAGCACATCAATGCATCTCGCCAGATTTTATTTTGGTCGGGATGGGTGTTATTGTATCTTTCGATGCATACTCATGTGGATTACTATGCTGAGCGCGTGTTTTTTATTCACCGTGCGCAGCATTTGGTATTACACCACTTGGCGCCGCTGATGATTATGCTGTCTTATCCAGGTCAAGTTATGCGCGCTGGCATGACGCGTGGTATGCGTCAACAGCTTCAGCGTTTTAATCAAACCGCCTTTGGTCAGGCGTTGATCTATTGGCTCACCCATAAACTCTTTATCCCTTCTTTGTTTGTCTTTTTAGTGATTATTTGGTTGCTCCCGACCATTCAGTTTTACTCGATGTTAAATGTCAATATCTATCGTTTTATGAACTGGTCGGTGGTAGTGAGTGGTCTTCTATATTGGAATTTGATTGTGGATAGACGGCCGTACCATCCACCAGTCATTACGGCTAAAAGCAGTTTGGGTAGGTGGTGGCAAAAACGTACCTTGCCTGGTAGTCCTGCGGTGATGTCACCGTTGGAGCGTGTGCTATCACCTGTTTTTACCATGGCGCCGCAAATTGTGGCAGGTGCTTATATTGCTTTTACCTCGACCGATTTATATCCCTTGTTTGAAATTTGTGGTCGTGCTATTCCGATCTCAGCAGTACAGGATCAGGGCTGGGGTGGTTTGATTATGTGGGTGCCAGCGGGGGCGGTTGAAACCTTTGGTATTTTAGTGGCGGCTATGACGTGGTGGCGTTTGCATGCTCAGGGTCGGATTTATCATGGAAATAGACCGACGAATTATGTGGCGAGACAGGTTAAGACGGCTTGAATATAAGTGAACTGAACATATAAAGCACGTGCTCATTTTGCAGTAAGCAATAATAAGATTAAAAAGAGAATATTGGTTTAGGCTGCATGTTGGCAATAAAATGAGAGATGGCATTTAAACCTTGGTATAGCTTAGTTATTGATTTGCATAAGTAAAAGATGCGCCATTAATGCGTGTTTAAATCAATGTTATTGACTCATACTTTAGGGTTAGAGCGAGAGCAAGGCTTGAGTTTGCCATTTTTAATAGTTAAGTTGGTTTTCGCAGCTATCATTTGCCATTTAATAAGTTTTACATATTACTTGTCTATGATGTTTGCTTAATTTAAGCCCGTAAAGTGAATAAGGAAAATCCGTTGGTTGTCGTTAGTTCTCTGTTTTTACGTGGGTCGATAGTCGCTGGGCTGTCGGCTTTTTTTATGTCGAACGCTTTGGCGCAATCTGGTTCTGTTGTGTCCTCCCCAAATGAGGCTCAATTTGAAGAGCAACGTCAGCAACAACGCGAGGCGTTGCAGCAGGCAACACGTCAATCCCAAGACGATGTGCGTTTAGTCGGTCCTGAGTTAGAGGAGCCGTCTTTCCGTACCTTGGCAGCGATCGGTGAGGAATCGCCATGCTTTCCGATCAAGAGCTTAAGTTTGGAGGGCCAAGAGGCCAGTCGTTTTCAATTTGCTTTAGAGGCTGCAATAACTCGCGCAGGGTTTAAAGAGGGGCAATGTGTTGGCGTTCAAGGTATTGAGCTCTTAAGTGTCTATGCGCAAAATGCCTTAATTGATCGTGGCTATACCACAAGTCGTGTGGTGCTTGAAGCGCAAGACTTAAGTCAGGGGCATCTAAGACTAACACTTATCTCAGGTTATGTGGGGGAGGTTATTCTTAGTCCTGACGGTGCGCAAGGGTTTGGACATGCTCGTATGCGATGGCTGCAAAATGAGATGCCAGTCCGACGCGGCGAGGTGTTTAATTTACGCGATATTGAGCAAGGCCTAGAAAATTATCGACGTCTACCTACAGCGCAAACATCCATACGGATCGAAGCGGCAGACAGGGCGCAGTACAGTGATGTGCATGTGGATTGGCAGCAGCGTCATGTGCCATTTCGACTCAGTATGGGCTTTGATAATTCGGGTAGTCGACAGACTGGACGTTATATAGGCACCACCACTTTCTCAGGCGATGGTCTCTTGGGTTTAAGTGATTTGTTTTATGTGTCATATAACCGTAGCCTAGGTGATAGGTTGAGCCTTCGTGATGACGATGGCCATCGAACTAAAGGGCGAACTGACAGTTACTCTTTGCATTACTCGATACCTTGGGGTTATTGGCAGTTTTTTTATAATCAAAGTTACTATCGATACCATCAGGCGGTGGCTGGCGCTTATGAGCATTATGACTATAACGGACGCAGTTTAAATCGTGAATTAGGTGTGAGTCGCACCTTATACCGAGATCAACGACGTAAAACGCAAGCTAGTTTTAAGTTATGGCAACGTCGTTCAAATAATTACATTGCGGATGCCGAAATTGATGTGCAACGCAAAAAAATGGGCGGGTGGCAAGCATCGGTTTCTCATAAGGAATTCATAGGAGCCAATACCTTAGGGCTTGATTTGTCCTACCGTCGAGGCACGGGCATATTCAATAGTGAGCAGCCTGCTGAGCACTTGTTTGGTGAAGGCACCTCACGCATGCGTGTGCTAACCACCGACGTGAATTGGTCTATGCCATTCACTTTGGGTCAAGAAAGTTTAGTCTGGGATAGTCGTGTCCATGCGCAGTGGCATAAGAGCCCACTCGTTACTCAAGATCAATTGGCGATCGGGGGGCGTTATAGCGTACGCGGCTTTGATGGAGAGCTGTATTTGATGGCTGAGCGCGGTTGGTATTGGCGTAATGACGTGGCTTGGCAATATCGACCCAATCATCAAGTCTATGTGGGCGCCGACGTGGGTCGAGTAAGTGGCCCATCATCATCTTACTTACTAGGACAAACCTTGGCAGGGGCAGTGATTGGTTTACGTGGGCAGCTGACTTTTGGCTCATCACCTCATAGCAACCCGCAAGGGTACTACGACTTCTTTGTCGGTACACCGATTAAAAAACCGTCAGGCTTTAAAACGAAGCGTGTAGTGATTGGATTTAGCTTAAATTTTTCTTATTAGACAGTGTATTAATCTCACTTAATAGAATGGCGCGGTTTGAATTGACGGCGTAACAAGATACATATGAATCAGTCTTTTTATCACATTATTTTTAATAAAACACGTGGTCAATTAATGGTGGTGAGCGATATTGCCAGCCGCAACGGTAAGGCATCAAGAGAACAAGGTTCGAAGCCAACGTTACCCATTTGTACGTATGTTCCGGTTAGAGCACTGACATTTAGTGTCTTATTGGCCCTAAGTGCTGTCTCAATGAGTCACGAGGCGCTAGCCCAGATTCGTGCGGATAAGTCAGCGGCAAAGCATCAGCAAGCGACAATTTTGCAAACAGCAAATGGTCTGCCACAAGTCAATATTCAGACCCCCACGAAGGCCGGGGTGTCGGTTAACCAGTACAGTCAGTTTGATATTGCGCGCCAAGGGGTTATTTTAAATAATAGTCGCCAAGCGGTATCAACCCAGTTGGCCGGTTGGGTTCAGGGTAACCCACATTTGGCGCGTGGTGAAGCCAAGGTGATTGTGAATCAGGTCAATAGTCGAGAGCCGAGCCACTTACATGGGTTTACCGAGGTGGCGGGTCGTCGCGCCGAGGTGGTGATTGCTAACCCAGCAGGCATTGCAGTCAATGGCGCAGGCTTTATTAACGCACAGGGCGTCACCCTAGCCACAGGCCAAGTGCAATTAAACGCACAAGGCCAATTGACTGGGATGTCAGTTACTCAGGGCACGGTACAGATTGGCGCTGATGGGCTTAATAGCAAGGACGCCAATTATACGCAACTCATTGCCAAGACCGCTGATATACAAGGTGGTATTTGGGCTAATGACCTAAGTGTCTCAACGGGTACACAAACGGTAAGCTTTAGTGGGTCTGATCTTAATCAGTCGGTAACCTTAGCACATCAAGTAAACAGCGCCCAGCAATCACTCAATACCAATGAGGCAAACCAGCAAGTGCGCTCCGCCGACAAGGCGAGCATTGCAATTGATGTTGGCCATTTAGGCGGCATGTATGCTAATTCAATTGTATTAGTGAGTAATGACAAGGGGGTCGGGGTTAATAACTCAGGGCAGTTATTTGCTGGTCAAGGGAAATTGCAATTAAGTGCGGATGGGCAATTAACAAATCGCGGGGAGATGGTTGCCACTGCTGGATCAGAGGGTCACCCATCTGCCGCGTTACAAGTTGCGAGCCAAACGATTGAAAACCATGGCACGATGGCGGCACAGGCTGTTAATTTAAAAGCGGGCCGTATTAAAAATAACAGTGGTTTAATCACAGCGCGTCATGAGCTAAGACTGCACACTGAGCAATTGACAAATACTGATAACGCCAAGGTGGTTGCTGCGCGTTTGGATATTCAAGCCCAAGAGCTATTTAATCGACAATCGTCCATCGAGCAAAGTGGCACACAATGTCTGACGATTTCCTCTGGGCAATTGAATCAACGCGGTGAGTTAGGCACGACAAGACAGCTTGCTGACGAGCAAACGCTTTCTCATGGCGCTGTTTCTGACACCGGCTCAACTGTTGCCGTTACACCCTCAAGTGACACTAAGACAGCGGGCACATCTCAGTTTGAACAAAAGAAACTACCAAGTTTAGCCAGCGGTGTGATCGAAATTAAAGGCATGCTGAGCAATGAAAGTGGGCAGCTTTTAGCGAATGGGGATATCCATCTGGCGGTGAATCAGGACTTTAGTAATCACGGCGACATTCGGGTCGCCTCGCTTCAGACATCTGGAACGCATTGGCAGAACCGCGGCAAGATTGAGGTTGAAAATTTAAAATTAACAAGTCGTCAAATTGATAACAGTCAAGGGCGTCTCTACTCCCCTAATACAATCACACTTGCTGCTCAGAAACTTGATAATCGTCAAGGGAGTATCAGCACGTCGTCTGATTTACGTATTTCAACGACGGGCGATGTGGATAATAGTGAGGGTCAGTTACTCGCAGAACAAGCGATGCACGTGACAGCGCAACGTTTACATTCCAATCAAGGGATAATCTCAGCGGCAGGCGCAGGAGGGTTGACTGTCGACATTGAAACAGAACTGGATAATACCAGTGGACTACTTGGTTCCCAAGGGGATTTGGTGGTCAAGGCGCTTGGCGGTTTGCAGCATCAGGCTGGACGGTTAGTGGCTGATGGGGCGGCTACTATTGAGGCGGGTTCTTTAGCGGCTCAAGAGGGCTTGTTTTTAACGCAGGGCAGTTTGAATTTGCAGGTGGCACAAACGGTGCAGGCGGATGGTGCGCAGTTACTGAGTCATCAGGACATGCGCTTGCAGGCTGGGCAGTTGACAGCGAGCAATGCCACGCTCAGTGCTAAAGGCGATGCGCTGGTAACGCTTGACGGTGCGCTGGAGACGAAACAAGGTGTATGGTCAGCAGGGCAGGCACTGACCGTTCGGACGACGACGGGACAGACGCAAGGCACGCTTTTTTCAGCAGAAGACCGTCTAGTGATGGACGCAACGGAGATGCATCATCAAGAGTCTCAGCTGCTTGGCAAGTCGGTGCGTGTGACGGCTGATCGTGCGCTTAATTTACACGACACGGTGGTGTCAGGACAGGATACGGTTGATTTGCTGTCGGACGGCAGTCTGAGCTTAGAAACGAGCCAGCTCCAAGCGGGGGAGCAGTTGAGGCATCATGCTGAGACACAGTTACGCCTCCATGGGCTTCAAGCGCAGGCTAAGAACGTGGAATTCCATGCCGGGGAGCGTTTAGAGGCGACGCATAGCGAATGGCTAGTCGATGAGAGCTTGACGTTGAAGGCGAAAGCGATTGACGTAACCGAGACGAGTTCTGTGGCAGGCACCATCCGTGTGAGCGCAAATCAAGCTTTTAATCATCGAGACAGTGTGATGGTGGGGGAGCAATCGGTCCAGATCCAAGCGCAGACGGTGAACAATCAAGCAAGTCATGTGGTGGCGGCTGAGGATTTGACGGTGACAGCGCGAGAGGCCATTCGAAACCAAGAGGGCACGCTGTTAGCGGAGGAACAGCTGCAGTTGAGCTCCGCATTGGTGGATAATCAAGGGGGTACCTTATCTGCTCAAAATGGTCTTAGCGTGCAGGGAGCTCAAAGGCTTCACAATCAATCGGGACTGATTGTCGCCGATGAGCACGTTCATTTGCAGGCGACCACGGTAAATAATCAGGGTGGTCAGGTGTCAGCAGGAGCCGATTTGCGACTGAGGGATAATGCTCAACTCAATAATCAACACGGCGTATTGGTTGCCAAACAGACGATTGATGTGGTAACGGCTCATGTAGACAATCAGCAGGGCCAGATTCACGCCAAGCGTGATGTACGGATTCAAGCCAGTCGCCACTTGAAGAATGAGGGCGGAGAAATCTTGGCTGCCAACACAGTGACAATTCGTGACCCCGCACACACCCCAACACAACGTCGTTTAGTGATCGCGCAAGATGCGACTGGCATCATTCAAGGGACTGTGGGAACGACCTTGGTTGCGCGTGATCTACAAAGTAAGGCGCGATTGGAGACGCCGGGCGACTTGCGTTTGGATGTGGTAGAGAGTTTGACGAACACGGGTGGCCTACAAGCGGGTGGTGATTTATCGTTGACTACGCTAGGGCAATTTACGAATCGCGACACGGTGTATAGCGCACAGACCTTAACGGCTCAAGCAGCGCGCATTGATAATACGGCGAGTGGCGAGCTGCTGGGTGAGACGGCGGTTAGCGTGATTGCCAATGACGGGGATGTGGTCAATCTCGGCTTAATAAATAGCCACGGTCTGACGAGAGTGACGGCCACTGGCATTATCGATAATATTGGTAGCGGTCGCCTCTATGGTGATATGGTGGCACTACAAGCAACGACCTTAGTTAACCGCGAAGAAAAACAAACTGATGGCACCACGAAGGCGGCGGTGATTGCCGGTCGTGAGCGGGTGGATATCGGTGTGCAAACGCTTCAAAACCAAGCAGAGGGGTTGATATTTAGTGGGGGTGAGTTAGCGATTGGTCGCCGTTTAAATGATCAACAGCAGGCAGAAGGTCAAGCTCGCCTTCTCCTCAATCGTGGCGCCACGATTGAGTCGGTGGGGGACATGCAGCTTAATGCGCAGACGATTGCAAATGAAAATCCTCAATTTGCATTGGAAAGAGTCGAAGTGGCTACGCCTGAACGCATGGACTTTATCGTGCACGATTCAAATAGCTATGACACACGTGTGAATAAGAAGGATTTGAAAGAGCGTAAATGGAGTCGTCGTGCGTCGGAATTTGTCAGCAAGGGCCCAGAAGATTATGCGCAGTTGATACCCGGTGAGACGCCGTTGTGGTCGATAAAAAATACGTGCATGCCACGCTTTGGGGCGACTTGCTTTTTATCGACACAACTCACTAATTTTGATAAATATGGGCCCGATAACCCAGCGTGGACTTATTTCGGTATTACCCCAGGTATTGTGCCTGAACCGGTCGCACCACAGGTGCCCTCTGCACCAACCGTTGCTGAACCGACAAGTTGCGCTTTTATTTTTGATACTGATGATCGCAGAACGTGTCGTAGTGCGCAGCAGACTTGGAATGCTTACCGAGAAGCGCTGTCTACCCATGAGCACAAGCAGGCCGAGTATGAGCAGGCCTATCAGGCATGGATGGCCACTGATGGTCAACGTTGGCATGCCTTAAATGACGCACTTAATTCCTATAATCAGCAGTACCAACATCAATTTAGGCATCGCTATACGGAATACTGGATTACGCGAAGGGTGTTTGAGGACCAGATTGTGACATCGCGGCCTGGGGATTTGATTGCAGGCGGTAATTTAACGATTAATGCCGATCGTCTGAGCAATGATAAAAGCCGCATTGTGGCCGGTCAGGCTTTAAAGGTCAATGCGCGTGAGATTGAGCAAATTGATGCAAAAGGGCTGCGGACGATAGAGGATAAAGGTAACAGTCGTTATGCTTGGGAACGCTGGCGTGGAGGCTTCAGACGTTATCATCAACGGGAGTATGGCCCAATAGTACCTTTTGAAGCCATCGAAGTACAAACCATTGATCTTCCCGTTTCTGTCTATCAGGCATTTACTCGGGTTGATACGCAGAAAGAGACCCCTACTCCTTTAGCAAGGCAAGCTGAGGTGGTAACGAGAGCGCAACAATCGACTGTTGTTGCGGGTAATGCGGAGGCTATTGGTGCACCTTCCTTGGAGCGCCTGCCAGCGCCTGATGCGAATCAAGCGCCTTGGGAGGATCGATTGAGTTCCCAAGGTGAGCTCGGTGAAGTTCAAACCATCGGTGGCACGCTTAGCGAGATGCTACGAGTACATTTACCAAACTCGAGTCTTTATCGCGTGAATGCTCAACATGGCAGTTATTTAGTTGAAACCGATCCCGCCTTTACAAACCATCGCCAATGGCTAAGCAGTGACTACATGTTACAGGCATTGGCGACGGACCCTGCGCGAATGATGAAACGTTTAGGCGACGGTTACTACGAGCAGCGATTGTTAAATGAACAAATTCTGCAATTGACGGGTCAGCGCTTTTTAGACGGTTATGAAAATGACGAAGCGCAGTTTAAAGCATTGATGCAGCAGGGCGTGACCTTTGCCAAGGCGCATCAGTTAACGCCAGGGATTGCGTTAACCGCGGCACAGGTGTCGCGCTTAACCAGTGATATCGTTTGGTTAGAGGCGCAGACAGTAACGTTACCGGATGGGACAAGGCAAGAGGTGCTGGTGCCACGAGTGTATGTGAAACCACGTCAAGGGGATCTAGCTCATAGCGGTGCATTATTGGCAGGCCATCGCGTTGAATTGAGCGTGACCGATGGCTTTGTGAACAGTGGCACGGTGGCTGGTCGAGAGTTGGTTACGATTGAAGCGGGCCGTATGGATCAGGCCTTGGCCCGAGTGCAGGCAAAACGCGTGGGGCTGACGGCGAAGCGGGATATGACCTTAAGTGGTAGTAGCGTTCATGCGACTGAGGTTGCGAGTCTTCGTGCGGGTAGGGACCTCATGCTAGAAAGTGCCACTTATCACACCGAAGCGGAAGTGACTGGTGATCGTGGCACGTATTTTAGTGGGGTGCGTCAAGGCATTGACCGATTAGCCAGTGTGCAGGTAACCAACGACGCAGCGCAGCTATTACTTGACGCGGCTCAGGACCTCACCTTAACGGCGGCGTTAGTGAGCAATACGGGTCAGGACGGGCAGACGCAACTGGTTGCGGGCCGTGATCTTAGCTTGGGGACGGTAACGACGGGGTATCGTCAAGACAGCGTGGCGGATGCACGCAATTACACTAAAGAAGCACGTTGGCAAGAGACGGGGACTGCGATTCAGACCGTTGGAGATATCCATTTGCACGCCGGTGAGCAAGCGACGCTGCGAGCAGCAGAGCTGACGAGCGAGCATGGTCTCTTGCATGTGACAGCCAAGGATAACCTCACGATTGAAGCTGGGCGTGCTGAGTCGCGTCATGATGAGCGCCATGTGACAAAACACCGTCGCTTCTTGGGCAGTAAATCAAAAGAAACACATTGGTTCAGTGAGCGAGATGAGAGCGTGGCGAGTGAGCTTACCGCGGCTCAGGTCGTGCTACAGAGTGGTAAAGACATGCAGATTATGGGTAGCGACCTGATCTCGGATTACGGCACGCAGTTGCACGCTGCGGGTGACATTAGCCTTAGTGCGGCTAAGGAGTATGCGTTTAGTGATTACTATGAGAAAACGAAGAAATCAGGTGTTTTTGGTACTGGTGGTCTCGGCTTTACGATTGGTCGACAATCAACAGAAATCGAGCATGACCGACGTGATGGCACCTTACGTGGTAGCCTTGTCGGGAGTTTAGCTGGTGATACGGTGATTCAGGCAGGCCGTCGTTATAGGCAGGAAGCCAGTACGGTCTCAGCACCCCAAGGCGATGTTCTGATCACTGGCCAAGCTGTCACGATCACTGCGGGTGAGCAACCGTATTCTGAGTACTATCGACGCACGGATAAGCAAAGTGGTCTGACCGTGGCTGCGAGTGTACCGGTGGTGGATGCGGCAAAGAACATTCAGCATGCGATTGAGTCGATTGGCGAGAGTAAAAACCATCGAACTCAAGCCATGGCGGTGGCGAATAGGGCTTGGCGACTCTATGAGGGCGTGGAGCTGTTACAGGGGCAGCCGATTGGTCTTGATGCCGCAAAAAAAGCCAGTGTGTCGGTAACCCTTGGTTCGCAAAAAAGTCACGTATCGCAACAACACAGTGGCCATACGGTGGCGCCTAGTCAGATGCTGGCGGGTAAGACAGCCACCGTGATCGCGCACGGTGCGGGCGAGGACTCTCATCTGCGTGTCATCGGTTCAGATGTGTTGGGTTTAGGGGGTACGCACCTTGTGGCTGAGAACGATATTATCTTGCTGCCGGCCACAGAAACCGAGCGCAGTCGCAGTCAGAACAGCACCTCAGGCTGGAACGTTGGGGTAGCGATGAGCTTAGGCGAAGGCGCACCGACCGTGGGTATCACTGCGGGTGCCAATCGAGGCAAAGGTTACAGCGACGCCGACAGCGTCAGGCACCGCCAGACACAGACTGGTGATAGCACCAGCCTGACGACATTACAGGCAGGGGATACGACCACCTTGCGCGGTGCGCAGGTGTTGGGCGAGACGGTGCAGATCGCCACTGAGCGACTTCACATCGAGAGCGTACAGGACACAGCGACTTATGAGGGCAAACAACAGAGCCTAGGTGGTCAGCTGACGGTGGGGGTGGGTGCTTCTGGGGGTGCAAACCTGAGTCGCTCAACGATCCAAGCCGATTACGCAAGCGTCATTCAGCCGTCAGGCGTTTATGCTGGTGACGGGGGCTATCAGATTGTGGTCAACGATCATACCGAACTCATTGGCGGACTGGTGACCTCGACGGCCCAAGCAGAGCAACAGGGCAAAAATCACTTTATCACGGGTACCTTAATGACCAGTAAACTGGTGAATCGCGCAGGGCATGACGGGAGCAGTGTGGGCATTAACCTCACGGCTGATATTCAGGGTGGCTGGCAGGGTCAAACGCGAAGCGACGAGGGGAAAACCACGCACACAC
>NZ_KV793576.1:0-3708 GCF_001808505.1 Oligella sp. HMSC09E12 | reverse complement strand
GGGATGAGGTGCAAACCTCACCCTACTCGATTATTGGTTTAAGTATTAAATAATTATTAATGGGCTTCGTAGATCGGCTACTTTCTTAACTAAAAAGAATGTATCGAATGGGAATATAGTATGAAAGGAGCTAGATAATTCCCATAATGCGCCTATAGTGATTACTTTAGAAGAGCTCATTCTGCATTACATTACTAAAGTTACTAACTATAAGAGAAGAAATAAAGCAGAAAGAAACAGACTACTTAAGTTAATACGAGATTATCCTGAGCTTGTACTTAAACCAGTAAATCAAATTAGCAGATACGACCTAGCTCAATGGAGAGATTCAATATTATCTAATATATCCTCTGGCTCTGTTCTTAAGGAATTCATGGTTTTAAATCATACAAGACTGGGGAAATAAATACCTCTACGATTGCTTCAATGTTATCGCCATCGCTCGGCTTTAGGGCTAATTGCATGACTAACGATTGAATGATGTCGTCTTTAGTTAGGTAACTTTCCATATAAATACTCCTATGAGGGAGATCGGATGAAAGGAAGTTACATAAAATTATTTACAGGCTCTTGCTTGAAATACAGACACCTATACCTAATCAATTCACAACCGAACCTTTTACCTACATTGAGCCGTTTGTGGGCAGTGGCGCTGTTTTGTTTTGGATGTTAAATTCCTATCCAACCATTAAAAAAGCTGTCATCAACGACAACAATAAAGATCTTATCAATACTTATCTTCATTACAATTTATAGGTTTCATTGTTTGATCTAAGTTAGTTTAGAGTCATTTATAGATATCTTTTCGATGACCAATATTAACAACTTCAATGGTTATAGTTTGATCAATAATGTGGCATAAGATGCGGTAATTGCCAACACGATATCTCCAATCAGCTAAATCCCCTTTAATATTTTTCCCTGTAAACCGAGGATTAGAGCTATTAACTAAATTTTTTTCAATCCAAGCGACAATTAGACGAGCTTGAGTTTTATCTAGCTTTGATAAAGATTTTAATGCTTTTGCTGTATAGATAACTTGAAACATTACAACCCTAGCTTCTCTTTAACTTGTTGGTGCGTGTAAGTTTCAGGATTCTTTTTGTTATACTCTTTTGCTTCGACAAGGAGCTTAGCGTCTAATTCTTCTTCCATTTTTTCAGCCAAACTTTCTTTGAGTAAAGTAGATAAGCTTTTGCCATGAAATTCTGCATATTCGGTAAAAAGACGCTCTTCGGTGGCGTTTAAGCGAACACTAATGATAGACATATTAAACCCTCTGTTTAAAGTATTACATTGTAGTACCTTGATTGTCGCATTAAAAAAGAAAGGATGTCAAGAGTTGGAGTCCCCCTCTGTCACACTAGTTGTCCGATCATTTAATTTTTACTTTTAATGCCTTTAGGGTGGCGGATAGGGTTTTATAATGGCCGTTTATAGTCCTGAGCTCAAAGAGCAACTCATCAGAAAGTCGTTGCCTCCACACAATCAACGCATCGCCGATCTGGGCCGTGAAAGCGACCTGCGCATGCGAAGCGACTTATCCTGGTGCCAGGCCAAGTGGAGTCAGATGCTTCGATTCGTTATGGTTCGCGGGTGGTGACTAAGAATATGCAACTGTTGCAGGCCGTGCGTGCGGCTAACCCTGAGGCGTATATTCTCTATAAGCCACACCCTGATGTGGTGACCGGGTTACGTGATAAGAGTGAGAGTGAGGATAAGGCCTTAGATTGGTGCGATGAAGTTCTCACAGAGCACGCTATTGGCTCCTTGTTTACTGTGGTGGATGAGGTGCATGTCTTGACCTCTTTAGCAGGTTTTGAGGCACAGATGCGTGGCTGTAAGGTGGTAACTTATGGCCAACCATTCTACGCGGGTTGGGGCTTAACGCAGGATATACACCCGCCGGAGGGTCGAGGCAGAAAACTGCAGCTTGATGAGTTGGTGGCAGGCGTGTTGATTCTGTATCCCGTTTATTTGCATCCGACCTCTGGCCGATTTAGCACACCTGAAGCCATTCTCGATGTATTACTCAGGCTTAAAGAGGGTGGTGTGCCTACTTTGTCATGGTGGCGTAAAGCAATACGGCCTCTATTAAGCCGAGTGGTCGCGTGGCGTCGTCAACGTGTGAAATAGTGCCGTTAACAAGCAGTTTGACTCATAAAAGGCCTGCTGACGTTATCGCGGCAAGCGGGCCTTAGTCGTCACATAGGTGTTGTCATGAACCTACCCCATTCTATTTAATAATCTTTAATAGCTGATCAAATGAATAGATACTAGGCGCTGAGCCGCTACCCTTTCTGGTTATACGAAGAATTTTAGCATCGATAAGTTTATTTAGGTTTGTATGAATAGTCGTTCTGCCAACGCTACTACCATGTTGTTCAGTAATATAACTTTGGACATGGCCGGAATTAAAAATGGGTCTAATGAATATAAAATCGGTTAAGGCTGAACTGTAAGGGGAGTTGGTAGCCGCTACAATTTCTTTTTTCATTTCATTATGAAGCTCGAGTATTGCTTCTACCTTGATGATATTTGATTTGGCTTGGGAGTTGACTGCTTGTAGAAAAAATTTAATCCAACCATTCCAATCTCGATGAGAAGAGATATTGTTTAATCTCTCATAATATTCGCCTCTTTTAGATTCCAAAACTTCTGATAAATAAAAGTTTGGCGTGTTGAGTCTATTTTTTTTATATAAAGTTAGGGGAATAAGAAGACGTCCTATTCTGCCGTTACCATCTTTAAATGGGTGAATAAGCTCAAATTGAGCGTGTAGAATGGCAGCCTGAACTATCGGATCGACTTCGTCATAGGATATGTATTGTTCCCAGTTCTCAAGAGCTGTAGATAAAACGATTGGGCTAGGAGGAACAAAAATAGCATTTTCTATGGTTGAGCCTTCGGTGCCAATCCAATTTTGTTCTTTTCTGAATTCACCCGGCGATTTGTTTTGGCCTCGGACACTAGTCAGCAATTGTTGGTGCAATTCTAATATCAAGCTTAATGACAGTCTGCGGCCTTCCTCAAGATACTCTTGGGCAGTTATCATCGCCATTCTATAATTAATAATTTCTTGAATGTCATTTTCTTGTCTTGTGGTGGCAGGCAGTTTCCCCGCCTCTTTATCAAGAACATCTTTGTATGAAGCCTGAGTGCCTTCAATTCTTGATGAAAGATCAGCTTCTTGGTCTATTAAGGTAGAAAGTAATACCCTTGGGTTGGGGATAGCCCTTAAAATTCCATCATAGGTGGAGAGAGCAGAGTTGGCGTCACTGATATCTCGAATTAAGCTTGTTAACTCGAGTTTTTCTAAGGGTAGAGGCAAGTTATCAGGAATATATGTGTGTTTAGACATGAGTTGATAGCGTTTATAAAAGATGTTTTTATTGAAGACTCAGTGTACATTAAGTGGGTTTGTGTTCGGAAGTTTGGGGTAAACCGTTCACAAAATAACTGGTGTTCGGCATACAGGACACAAAACAATTTGCGTCCTGTATTTACTGATAAACCGTTCACAAAGCAATTGCTGTTCAGTGCGCCGGACATTAATATGTCTGCTGATTTGATGAGGCTTCTGTATTGCGGTGTTTGTCAAGTGAGTTGTCCGGTAATACTCCCCTAAAATCGAAACACTGATGAGTGGAAAATTTCGTTAAACCATTTGTTATATTTAAAGGAATTTTTCATGCGTAGAAAACAATT